>CANQBT010000077.1 GCA_947589405.1 uncultured Clostridia bacterium
CCTGAAATATTTCAGAGGAAAATACTAAACGTGATATAATGCTGTTCTTTACAGCTTAATGCTCTGTAATATGATTATAACATTTTTACATAATTATTCAATATCAAGCACTAAATTGACATTTTTTACATTTAAACAGACTAAAAACTCAATATAAGTAACTTTATCTGCATAAAATACACCATAATAATTATATATTACTGGATAATACAATTTTTGTCAAAGGTTTTTTCTGTATATTCACGTAAATTTTTCTGTACATTCACGTAATTTTTTTAATTTATTAAACCTCCCTTTGTTTTGAGCTGTAAATTACTTTTCAATATTTAACTTTATATGAATTTTTCATAAAAATGTAGATTTTTATTTTTTTTGTGTTAAAATGAGGGGTGATGAGCAAAAATGAATACAGACACATAAATAAACAAATATGGAAAGGAAGGAAAATAAATTGAGCGACAGGTCATTTCAGAAATTGGTATACTTTGCAGTAATAATATTAAGCATAATATTTATATATGTCGGACACAAGCTTGCCGTAAGCGGTACAGACTACAAGCTTCTTTCAAACGAACAGAGCGATATTACAAATGTAGAAGCTGAAGTACTGGCTATCCGTGAAGAAAACCACAACGAACAGACAGGTGACAGAGAAATATATTTCTCTGCAAAAATAAAGAACACAGGCGATGAAGTGATAGGCGTACAGATAGTGAATGAAAACGACCCTACCGTAGCCGTAAAGCCTATTGAAGAAGGCGATAAGATACTTATGGACTGCTCTATTGACAATCAATGGCAGTTTACCAATTACATAAGGACAAATGTACTTATAGGGCTTGGTATCATATTTGTGGCACTTCTCCTCTTTTTCGGCAGAGGCAAGGGCGTAAATACTCTCGTATCGCTGTTTTTCACCTGTCTTGCAGTATTTGCGGTATTTATTCCCGCAGTTATAGCAGGTAAGAACATATATGTATGGTCTATCGCAATATGCGTATACACTATCCTTATGACACTTCTTATAGTAAACGGCCTTAACATAAAGTCCGTCATGGCGATCACAGGCTGTACAGGCGGAGTTATAATTGCAGGCATTATCACCGTCATAATGAACCGCCTCCTTAACTGGAACGGTCTTATGGACGCAGATACTCAAAGGCTTATACTGGAGCTTCCCGATATTGATCTGCTGGGCATTATATTCGCTTCCGTTACAATAGGCGCTATGGGCGCCGTTATGGACGTTGCAATGAGCATGAGCTCTTCTCTTCACGAGCTTAAAATAAAGGTGGGCAAAATGAGTCCTACAGAGCTTTACAAAAGCGGTATGGTAATAGGCCGTGACATGATGGGTACTATGGCAAATACTCTTGTACTTGCATACATAGGAAGCGCTATGGCTACTACCGTGCTTCAGATATTGTACAACAGCTCTCTTGAAGAGCTTCTCAACAAGGAAAGAATCATTATGGAAATAATGCAGGCTCTTGTGGGAAGTCTGGGCATACTTCTTACCATACCTTTTACGGCTATTATTTGCGGAATATGGTACCAGAAAATAGGCGTTAAGAGAAAAAGACACATTTCTTCTGTCGAATAAGAAAATTTATTTTGTATTGAATTATATTTTGTTTTATGGTATCATTAATAAATATGAATTACATAAGGGTAAGCCTTTATTTAAGGAGGTCACATTTTGAAAAAAAGTTTTCTGAGAAGCATAGTTATGTATATTGTAATATTCACTATTATAATCATAGCTGTTGCTTTGGCTAAAAATATGAATAACATTGCCGGCAGTATAGAACGCCCTGCCTACAATGATATGATCACTCAGATAGTAAACGATCAGGTTGTTTCTGTTGAAATACAGCGTTCCTCTGATGTAAGCAATTCCGGCATTGCCTATGTCCGTCCTAAGGAAGGGGAGCCTTACAGCGTAAGCATACCGAATATGGACAGCTTTGTGGACATACTCAACAACGCTGCCGTTTCCAATAATGTGAAGGTCATTACGGTAGAGCCTTCTCGTGCAGGCAGCACTATGTCTATTATATTCACTATTATTACCATTATAATAATAGGCGCTCTTATATTTATGATGTTCCAGCAGTTCAGAGGAGGAGCCGGCGGCGGTAAGGTAATGAACTTTGGCAGAGCCAGAGCAAGGCTTCTCAGCGAAACCGACAAAAAGGTGACATTTAAAGATGTTGCAGGTCTTGAGGAGGAAAAGGCTGAGGTAGAAGAGGTCGTGGAATTTCTAAAACAACCACGTAAGTTTATAGATATAGGTGCCAGAATACCTAAGGGCATGCTTATGGTAGGTCCTCCGGGTACAGGCAAGACTCTTCTTGCAAAGGCTATAGCAGGTGAAGCAGGCGTGCCCTTTTTCTCAATTTCAGGCTCCGATTTTGTTGAAATGTTCGTTGGCGTAGGCGCATCAAGAGTCAGGGATCTCTTCGATCAAGCCAAGAAGAATACGCCATGTCTTGTGTTTATAGATGAAATAGACGCTGTAGGTCGTAAGAGAGGTGCAGGCTTAGGCGGCGGCCATGACGAAAGAGAGCAGACTCTTAATCAGCTTCTTGTAGAAATGGACGGCTTTGGCGTAAATGAAGGCATTATAATAATGGCGGCTACAAACCGCCCGGATATTCTGGATCCCGCTCTTTTAAGGCCGGGACGCTTTGACAGACAGATATTTGTAGGCACTCCCGATGTAAAGGGAAGAGAGGAAATACTTAAGGTACACTCTCAGGGCAAAAAAATGGGTCCCGATGTAGATCTTAACGAAATAGCAAAGACCACTCAGGGCTTTACAGGCGCCGATCTTGAGAATCTTCTGAACGAAGCGGCTCTTTTGGCTGCAAGGCATAATCAGAAGATAATAACTCAAAAGGATATTAAGGATTCCTTTATAAAGGTAGCTCTCGGTACGGAAAAGAAATCAAGAGTGATCACGGAAAAGGAAAGAAAAATAACTGCCTACCACGAAGCAGGTCACGCTATTCTTTTTGAAAAGCTCCCTGATCTCAGTCCCGTGCACACAGTTTCTACTATACCTGTAGGACGTGCAGGCGGTTATACAATGCCTATGCCTGAGGAAAAGGGCTTTGAGTTCAGAAAAGAAATGGAACAGACAATTGTTGCTACCTTTGGCGGCAGAGTCGCAGAAAAGCTTGTGTTCAATGATTTTACACAGGGCGCAAGCGGCGATATTGAGCAGGCTACAAAGCTTGCCCGTGTAATGGTAACAAGATATGGCATGAGCGACAAGCTTGGCCCTATACTTTACGGCGATGAAAATCACGATGTATTCTTAGGCAGAGATATTGGACACGGAAGAAATTACGGCGAAGAGATCGCAACCGAAATTGACGCTGAAATAAAGAGGATAATAACAGAATCCTACAACAAGGCTACGGAGATCCTTTCATCGGATATGGACGCTCTCCACAGAACGGCAAAGCTCCTTATAGATAAGGAAAAGGTAACAGGCGACGAATTCAGAGATTGCCTTAACAAGACAGGCGCATATGCCGAAAAGCCTACTGAGGAAGAAAATAAAAAATCTGCGGAAGAGGAATAAATTGTACTTGATATGTAACGACAAATGCGTTACAATAATAACAGGAGGTGTATTGTATGGAAAAAACAATGACTTTGAATTTAAGAGTGAATCCTGCTGTTAAAAAAAGCGCCGAAGAGATATTGTCACGTCTTGGCTTGTCTATGTCAACGGCTATCGATATTTATTTAAGACAAATTTCTCTTACAGGAAGCATTCCGTTCCCCATATCCCTGCCAATGGCTCCTCCCGAGCTGAATATGGACCTTATGTCTAAAGAGGAGATCATTGAAAAGCTCAATAGAGGCTATGAGGATATAGAAAAAGGTAATTATCGTGAAGCAAAGGAAGTTTTTGCCGAATTTATGGAGAACCATTGATATGAAGCGATATACTGTATTAATTACCGACGAAGCTCAGGCAGATATGGAGAATATTTATCTATATATTGCATATGAATTGCATTATCCGGAAACAGCCATGAAGCAGTATAAAAGAATTTCAGAAGAAATAAATAAACTGGATTTTTTCCCTGAAAGATACGGTATTATGGATTTTATCGGCGAAAATCAGAAACAACTGAGAAGAATGAAAACAGATAATTATTCTGTAATATATTGCATTATAGGGGATAGAGTTTATGTAACTAATGTACTGCATAGTGCTTCCGATCTTGCCGACAAACTAAATTAAAAAATACACCTTGACATAATGCATTAAAGAATATATAATGATAATAATTTAAGGCTGTGATGAGGACAGTAGCTATGCAGAGCATTACAGAGAGAGATAAATTGCTGTGATTATCTTATGACTGCATTTGTGAAAACCACCTCGGAGCCTGCTCTAATAAAGCACGGCTGACCCCGTTATCGGTCATAAAAGAGGCATAAATGCAATTAGGGTGGAACCACGGTAACTCGTCCCTTTGGGATGGGTTACCTTTTTTATTTATTTGAAAAGGAGTGTAAAAAATGGTAAATGTTACTTTGAAGGACGGCAGCAAAAAGGCCTATGAAAGCGGTACTACTATACTGGAAATAGCCAAAGACCTAAGCGAAGGTCTTGCAAGAAATGCATGCTGCGGTATTATAAACGGCGATGTAGTCGATCTGAGAAAAGAGGTCACAGAGGACTGTAATGTGGAAATATGCACATTTGATTCTCCCGAAGGCAAGAGAGCCTTCAGACATACATCTCATATACTTGCTCAGGCAGTAAAGAGATTATACCCTCAGGCTAAGCTGGCTATAGGTCCTTCTACAGAAGACGGCTTCTACTATGACTTTGACGATATTACATTCAATCCTGAGGATTTTGAAAAAATAGAGGCCGAAATGAAGAAAATAGTAAAGGAAAACCTGCCTTTAGAGAAATTTGAGCTTCCAAGAGCAGAAGCTATAAAGTTTATGGAGGAAAAGAACGAGCCATATAAGGTAGAGCTTATAAACGACCTTCCCGAAGACGCTGTTATTTCATTCTACAGACAAGGTGAATTTACCGATCTCTGCGCAGGTCCTCACCTTATGAGCACAAAGCCCTGCAAGGCTATTAAGATAATGAGCGTTGCAGGTGCCTACTGGAGAGGAAGCGAAAAGAACAAGATGCTTGTTCGTCTTTATGCAACTGCCTATACTAAGGCTTCCGACCTTGAAGCATATATCAATATGCTTGAGGAGGCTAAAAAGAGAGATCACAGAAAGCTTGGCAAGGAGCTTGGTCTTTTCTGCCTTCTTGACGAGGGTCCCGGCTTCCCCTTCTTCCTTCCAAAGGGTATGGTATTAAAGAATACGCTTCTTGACTACTGGAGAGAGATACACAAAAAAGCAGGCTATGTTGAGATACAGACACCTATGATGCTCAACAGACAGCTGTGGGAGCGTTCAGGCCATTGGGATCACTACAAGGAAAATATGTACACTACAAAGATAGATGATGTGGACTTTGCCATAAAGCCTATGAACTGTCCGGGCGGTATGCTTGTATATATGCAGGAGCCTCATTCCTACAGGGATCTGCCTATAAGAGCAGGTGAGATAGGTCTTGTACACCGTCATGAAAAAAGCGGTGCTCTTCACGGACTTATGAGAGTGCGCTGTTTCTCACAGGACGATGCCCATATATTCATGATTCCCGACCAGATAAAGGACGAGATAAAGGGCGTTGTAGCCCTTATAGATCAGGTATATACTCTCTTTGGCTTCAATTATCATATTGAGCTTTCCACAAGACCTGAAAACTCTATGGGTTCAGATGAGGATTGGGAAAGAGCAACAGAGGGCTTAAAGGGCGCTCTTGACGACTTAGGAAGAGATTATGTCATAAATGAAGGCGACGGCGCTTTCTACGGTCCTAAGATAGACTTCCACTTAGAGGATTCACTTGGCAGAACATGGCAATGCGGTACTATACAGCTGGATATGCAGCTTCCTGAAAGATTTGAACTGGAATATACAGACAAGGACGGAGAAAAGAAACGCCCTGTTATGATACACAGAGTTTGCTTCGGCTCTATAGAAAGATTTATAGGTATCCTTATCGAACACTTTGCAGGTCACTTCCCTACATGGCTTGCTCCCGTACAGGTAAAGATACTTCCTATTTCAGACAAGTATGCCGACTATGCATCTGAGGTACAGTCAAAATTTGAGTCTGAGGGAATAAGAGTAGAAACAGACCACAGAGCTGAAAAGATAGGCTATAAAATAAGAGAAGCCAGAAATGAAAGAGTGCCTTATATAGTAGTAGTAGGCGAAAAAGAAGCCAACGACGGTACCCTTTCCGTAAGATGCAAGGCTGAGGATCTGGGTTCCTATGCCGTTGATGATTTCATCAAAGAGATCAAAGAGGAGATAAAGAATAAAAGCAAGAGGTGGTAATTGTCAGTACACCGCAGCAGGTATACACCATATCTCTAAATAAAAATTGATATAAGAAGCATAGAATAAAGCTGCCGCAATGCACAAAACAGCATATGCGTGCAGCTTTTCTAGTGAAAACATTAAACAAACGTTCCGTGTTTTATAATGCCAAAGAGGTTTTCGTGTTAAATTTTTGTTTAGTGGAGTATCGACTTTTGCTTGTCGCTTTACGACCCTTCCACCATTTCAAACAACTGTTTGAAATGGTCCCCCTCCCCTCCGACGCCCTACGGGCTAGGGGAGGCTAAATAGAGGAGTATAAGGGACGCCTTAGGATTATGTTCCTCAAAGGCTTTAATAATGTTGAAAAAAACTATATTTCTAGCTAAAAAAAATGAGAAGAGCGAAACCCTGAGCTTCCCCTTCGTAAGGGGAAGTGGCAGCCCAACCATTTCGTTTAGTTGAGATTACGCCTGCATTGGGCTGCCGATAGGGTCGCCTATACTCATATAAACAAAAATTTATAAACCAAATAAAGCAGTTCACTATTTAAATTGTATTTTCTGTCTAAATGTTATTTTATCCACATTCTGCGTGTTTTTATTTGGCCGGTATCATTTTTTCCCGAATACAAGCTTATACAAAGTAGGCTCTACATGATATTCCTCTATTATCTTGTCCAAAGCCTTGCGCTTTTTTCCCTTGTCCTTTTTGCCTGTTTTTACAGAGCGTATCATAATATTCTTGGGAGTATGCTCCATATCCACAAACTCCATTACCTGCACCTTATAACCCATTATTTCAATTATTGCGGCTCTTATGGAATCGGTAAGCAAGGCTGCAAAGCGTTCCTTTATGATACCGTACTCCAGCATTATATCCATATCCTCGTTTCTTATCTGTCCGAAAAGCTCATGCTGACAGCAGGGAACATTCATCATGACCCTACAGCCCCAGCGTATGCCATGATAAATAGCATAGTCTGTAGCAGTATCGCAGGCATGAAGGGTTATTATCATTGAGATCCTGTTGTCCTTGTTTTCAATATCGGCAATATCCTTGCAGTAAAATTTAAGACCGTTAAATCCAAATTCCTCTGCCAACGAATTACAGTAGTCTACAACGTCCTTTTTAAGGTCATAGCCCTCTATGACAACATTTTTATTTTTCACTTCATTAAAATAATGGTACATGGCAAAGGTCAGATAGCTCTTGCCGCAGCCCATATCTATAATAGTGCTGTTTTCGGGGATTTCATTTTCTATATCCCTGAGCATTTCAAGAAATTTATTTATCTGTCTGAACTTTTTCTGTTTATGGCTATGTATATGGCCTTCCTTATCCATAAGCCCCAGTCTGTACATCCAGTCCACATACTCGCCTTAGGCAAGTATATAGTTTTTGACATGGTCATGCTGAGTATTTACGGAATTGTCCATGTTTTCCTTAACGCCTGTTACAGTAAACTGCCTTTTCTTGTTCATAAGCACAGTACAGCTTATATTCGCCTTTATTTCGCATTGCTTGAAATTATTTTCCTCAACTGCGATTATCCGTTCTATTATCTCCTTTGGCATTACGTTCTTATGATATACCTTATCTCCCACAAAGCTGGAAAGCTGATACATAAGCTCGCCCTTTACAATGACCGGCTTTGCCTTTACCTTTGCAGTCATGCCCTCAGTCTTTTTAATGGGATTGCTTATTGTAACGGCAGATATGTTGTCTGTATCAATTATATTTTTAAGTTCGTTTATTACTTCTTTTGTATTCAGCATTATTATTTACCCTTTTTCAACTCAAAGCCGTCCATGTCCACAAGTATAATATCATCGCCTATTTTCACAACAGAGCACCAGTTTATGAACCTTTTGTCCTTCTTGCATAAAACAGAAAATATACCCTTCATGGCAACGGCTATTATCTGATGTATCGTACCGCAGCTGCAATCTACTATAACGTCCTCAACGCAGCCCAGCCGTGCGCCGTCTCTTATGTTTATTACTTCCTTGTCAATAAGCGTCTGATTACCCTTCATATAACCACCTCTTATTGATTATATGATGAAATCCTCTCTTTTAAGCCAGTTACAGAAAAGAGAAAACCATTGCTCTGTTCCTTCAATGCCCTCAGCCATGTCAAGACCATGCTTTCCCTTTGGGAAAAGGTGAAGCTCGAAATACTGCTCCTTTTCCTTCATGGCAGAAGCAAACTCCAGAGAATTGCGGCAGTCCACGCTTTTGTCCTCAAAGGTATGCCATATAAAGGTATGAGGCATATCATCCCTTACATTCAGCTCACATGAAAGTCTGTCCCTTATATCATTGTTATCTCCGCATATATTATCCCCTGATCGCATATGCGAAATAGGCTTTGTGATACTTACAACAGGATAGCACATACACAGCAGATCGGGTCTTGCGCTTATACTGTCAGCCTTGTCCACAGGCTCATATTCAAAGCTGTCATAATACTCGGCACACAGACAGCTCAGATGACCTCCCGCACTAAAGCCCATAATACCTATTTTATCAGCGTCTATGCCGTATTTTTCAGCATTGTATCTTATGTAACGCATTGCTCTTTTAACGTCCCAGAGGTATATCGGGTGCGCATATGGCTTGAGCCTGTAATACAGCACAAAGGCGCTTATGCCTTTTTCATTCAGCCTTTTTGCAACGTTTGCCCCCTCGTGGTCAGACATATGGTCATATCCTCCGCCGGGAAGAATAAGAAAACAGCTGTGCTTTTTTCCGTCATTTATGGCAAATCCTTCAAGCTCGGGTCTGTTTATATTGTGTTCGTTGTCGTATTCCTTTTTATAGCCTAAAGGAGTACCGTTCCATATATTTATCATAATTACCTCGTAATAATTTCAACACCGTCTTCTGTTACGACTACAGTATGCTCCCATTGAGCCGAAAGGCTTCCGTCGGCAGTTGTAACGGTCCAGCCGTCCTCTTCGGAAACATTACAATCCCATGTGCCTGCATTTATCATAGGCTCTACTGTAAACACCATATTTGGCACAAGCACCATTGTCTGTCTGTCTGTCCTGAAATGATTCACAATAGGGTCGTTGTGAAAGTCCAGTCCCACTCCGTGACCGCATAGTGCTCTTACAACGCCATAGCCGTATTTATCGGTAATATCGTTTATAACATTGCCTATTTCCCCTACCGGCATATAGGGCTTTATGCATTCAATACCCTTGTACATACATTCCTTTGTCACCTCTGTAAGCTGTCTTGCCTCATCGCTGACATTTCCTATCATATACATTCTGCTCATGTCGGAATAATAGCCATGCAGTATTGTGGTAACATCTACATTTATAATATCTCCTTCCTTAAGCACGGTACTGTCGGGTATGCCATGACAGACAACATTATTTACAGATGTACAGCAATGCTTCGGAAAGCCCTCGTAATTATAGGGAGCGCATATCCCTCCCGCATCGTCAGTCAGCTTTGCCACAAGCTCATCTATTTCAAGGGTGGTCACGCCCTCTCTTACGAATTTATCCAGTTCGTCCATAATGGCAACAGATACCTTAGCGCTGTCACGTATGCCCTGTATATCTTGCGGAGAAAGTATAAGATGCCTGTCAGGTAGAGGATAGCCCTCCTCCACAAATTTTTTTAAATTTTCCTCATCGCTTCTTTCATGGCACTGCTTGTATTTTTTTCCGCAGCCGCACCAG
>CANQBT010000078.1 GCA_947589405.1 uncultured Clostridia bacterium
TTCTTTTCATTTCCCGGTATGGGAGATGCGCTTATTATTATTTTATCCGTAGGCTTTACCTCTATCTGCCTGTGCTCGCCCAAAGCGATCCTTGAAAGGGCAGCCATAGTTTCTCCCTGAGAGCCTGTCATTATGACCACTATTTCACTATCGCTGTAATTGCGCATTTCTCCTATTTCTATTATGGTATTCTTGGGTATATCCAGATAGCCCAGCTCACAGGCAGTTTTTACAACATTTGTCATGCTCCTGCCTATGAATGTCACCTTTCTCTTATGGGAAACGGCGGAATTTACTATCTGCTGTATTCTGTCTATATTTGATGAAAAGGTAGCGACCATTATCCTGTTTTCGCTTTCGTCAAATATCTTGTCTATTATACCGCCTACCGAACGCTCGCTCATAGTATGTCCGGGACGCTCCACATTAGTGCTTTCGCACATAAGCAGAAGCACGCCCTTCCTTCCTATTTCCGCAAGCCTTTGCAGATCTATCATTTCTCCCTGTATGGGAGTGAAATCTATTTTGAAATCGCCTGTGTGGACAACAACGCCTACGGGAGTCGTTATGGCAAAGGCTACGCTGTCGGCAATAGAGTGGTTGGAATGTATAAACTCCACTTTGAAGTATTTGCCTATCTTTACGACCGTTCCCGCCTCTACATTGTTCCTCTCAACGCTGTTCAGTATATTATGCTCTCTCAGCTTGGCTTCTATAAGCCCTATCGTAAGCCTTGTACCGTATACGGGAACATTAAGCTCCTTCAGAAAATAAGGCAGAGAGCCAATATGATCCTCGTGACCATGCGTTATAAAAATGCCCTTCACCTTTTCCTTGTTGCTCATAAGGTATGAAAAATCAGGTATTACAAGATCTATACCCAGCATATCGTCCTGAGGAAAGGCTACACCGCAGTCCACAATTATAATTTCATCCTCATATTCAAAGGCTGTAATATTCTTGCCTATTTCATGAAGTCCGCCAAGAGGAATAACCTTAAGCTTCGGTCCGTTATCCGCCTTAGGGGTCCTTCTGGGCTTTGCAGCCTTAGTATTTGCTGCGGACTTTTTGCCCTTAGCCGCAGCATTTGTTTTTTTTGTATACAAAAAGTTCACCTCCGAAATTCTGCCGATATATAGGACAATTTCCGATCCTGTCATATATATCGACGTTTTATGTATATAAAAGTCGTAATTTATTTTCACATAACAATAAGACCTGAAAAGGTCTCAGACTGTCGGAAAACAATATTCCGACAGAAAAAAATATATATTGTAACAGACACTCTGCCAAAAGGCTTCTCGTCCATTAAAATTTCATTTCATAGTCTGCGTCCTCGTCCTGAAGGAGAAGAAGTACCTTGTTATATTCCTTATCCTCCGTCACAGGCTCATAGGTACACTCGGTTTCGTTTATTTCTATCTCTTTGAAAATAAAAGCCTCAGGCTCTTCATTGTCAAAATCCTCTGCCTTTACAAGCAAAAGATAACGCACATTGTCCACATCTATGCCGTCCATAATTATAAAATCGGTCTCATTGCCTTCATCATCGATCATGGAAACATATTCATATGCCTTTTCCTGACCTGCAAAAAGATCCAAATCATCAATATTCAGTTTGTCGTCGTTCATTTATTTTCTCCTTGACTTATAGACTTTGAATCCAGATAGCCCTGTAGTATGAATACTGCCGCCATTTTGTCAATGACCTGCTTTCTCTTTGCTCTTGACAGATCCGCCTCCAGAAGCCCTCTTTCGGCTGCTACCGTAGACAGTCTTTCATCCCACAGTATGATCGGTAATTTCAATTCCTTCTCTATTCTCTTTTTGAATAACTCGGTTTTCTCCGCTCTTTCTCCCAGAGTATTATTCATATTCTTAGGATAGCCCAGAACTATTTGCTCTACAGAATATTCTCTACAGATCTCCTTAAGGCGTTCAACACTTTTTTTAAGATTGGACTCCTCTTTTCGCCTTATTATCTCAACGCCCTGAGCAGTCCAGCCAAAGGGGTCGCTTACAGCGACTCCTATTGTTTTCATTCCAAAATCCAGACCTAGTATACGCATAATTTACCAAAATTATAAATTGTTGTTGATATAGTAATTTACAATTTCTTCCAAAAGCTCATCCTGACTGACTCTTGCCATTTTCTTTCTGGCGTCCTTATAGCTTGTTATATACGTGGGATCGCCGGACATAATATAGCCTATAATCTGATTAACAGGATTGTAGCCTTTTTCGATCATAGCTTCATATACCTCGCTCATAATATGACCTATATGGCTTCTCTCAGCTGTACTGTCGCTTATCTTTACATCCTTGAGAGCTTCTTTAAGGTTGCTTATTTTCTGAGTTTCGCTGAAGTTATTCATATCTTCACTCTCCTTATTGTGTATTGCCCGTTCATTCCTATCCTAGTTAATAATACTACAATTACGCTGTAAAATCAACTTAAATATTTATTAAATTATACTATAAAACTGCAATGCGTCGACAATACAATATATGCCCTGCATTTTTATCTTTCAAATGGGGCTGTTGTGTTGAATTTTAGTTTAGGTTAGTTTGTTTCCGGTAAAATACGAACAGTTTTCAACGTTCGTCCTTTTTACAAGTAACTTCTTTGAGAGGTTTCACCTTCTGCCGACCGCAATCAGCACTTTTGCCTTTGGCAAAAGCCGTTCGGAGGGCCGGTCGTAAAGCTTGCGCTTTACTGCTCGCCCAAGCAACCAGAGCGTGGGAACCATCGGAAGGTTCCCATTGCACGGAAAGACTTATCCGACAGCCAAAGGCTGGCTTTCAGCGTAGCTGAAAGTGCTGAACGTTTTTGGTACTTTTTTCGCAAAAAAGTACACATAAATTTGCTTACTTTCTAAAGTAATATAAAAAAACATTATCCAAACATAAGCTCATTGTATTTTATTGCATCGGCAAGATCAATATTATTATCCCCTGTAATATCTTTGGCTGTTTTCTCCTTTATGCCGGCAGCCTGTCTCAGCAGCTCATGACAGTCCTCAATGTCAATTACGCTGTTGTTGTCCATATCCAAATAGCTGTAATAGCGATATATCCTATCATAAACAGGCATTCCCTTATCCTCTATATACATTTTCTCAGATATAGGCGGAGCTGTAAGAGGAGTCTGATAGACTACTTTGTGATTTATTCCCGAATCTAAGTCATTCATTTTTTCAGCACCTATAAGAAGGTATGCGTAATTCTGCATTTTGTCAGTAAATCCTGTTGTATCGCACCATGTAGGATCGCTGAAATAGAATTTTCCGTTTATTTTTACCACATTCCATTTATGCGTTTCGCTTGTAATGCACATAGCTTCAACTCCGGCTTTGTCGCAAAGTATTTTAAATGCCTCTGCATAGCCCTCGCATACGGGATATTTTGTCTTGTCCGTACCTTCGCCGTACAAAAGAGCCGAAGGCGCTATATACTTATACCGTGTGTCTGATGTGCTTGAATTATATGTGTTGTGCTGACAAAGCCATTCGGTAAAGTATTTAGCCTTGTAAAAATCCGATACTCCTTTGGGAACAGATGATACTATCTCGTTTACCCTGTTTTCCATAGCCTTTGCGTCATTCTCCACCTGTGCCTGTGAGGTATAGCATTCAGGCCAATAACTGGTCATTCCGTTTCTCAACTTCATTGTTACGTTAAGCTTTATAAGAGAGCCGTCTGAGCTTATACTAACCCCTGAATAGGTATAGGAGACCTTGTTAAGATCCAGCCAAAAGGCTTCCGGGTGATCCATATAAAAATATACATACACGGCTCTTGAAAAGAACTTAACAAATGTAAGCCCTGTAGCTTCCTCTATCTTTGTAGTCCAGTTGCTTGCCGTAGCTCCTGACGTATGCACCTCTACATATGTGGTGACGCTTCTTACTCCGTCCTTCATTGCCTCTGCGTTGGCATCATAATTGTCATACATTGTCTTTTCACAGTCGTTAAGCTGGTCGTAGTACTTAGACGAATCCACTTCATCAAGAGCCATAGCCATAGGCATATCTCCGCCCTGAGCCCAGAGCATATCTGCCAAAGCGACGCTTTCTCCATTGATAAACCTTTGTTTAAGCTCCTCCTCAGTATATTTTATATCGGGTTCGTCTATTTTCTGAGCATAGGCGCTGCATACGCACAACGCCGCAAGCACAAGCGTCAAAAATATTGTCCTTCTCATGGGTACCTCCTTATCGCTTCTATAAGCGCCTTCATCTGTTCATCTGTTCCTATTGTTATCCTGAGATATTGATTTATTCTGGGCTTGTTAAAATATCTGACTATTATTCCATTGCTCTTCAGATATTCAAAAAGAGAGCCTGCGTCTATATTCTTATTTGTTGTAAATATAAAGTTTGAACAGCTTGGAAGTGTTTCAAAGCCCAGCTTTGAAAGCTCCTCTACCGTCCAAGTCCTTGTGTTTATTATCTTGTTGCAGCATTCTTCAAAATATGCCGTATCTCTTGCGGCAGCTTCCGCCGCTGCCTGTGAAAGAGAATTGAGCGTATAGCTGTTGAAGCTGTTCTTTACTGCTTCCAAAGCATTTATAAGCTTGGCATTAGCCATAGCACAGCCTACCCTTATGCCTGCCAAAGCTCTTGACTTAGAAAAGGTCTGCACTACTGCCAGATTGTCATATTTATGTATAAGCTCAACGGCGGAGCTTCCGCCAAAGTCTATATATGCCTCATCTATTATTACTATTGAATCCCTGTTGTTTTCAATTATTTCCTCTATACTTCCCGTTTCCATATATATTCCCGTAGGCGCATTGGGATTGGCTATCACTACACCGCCGTTTTCCTTGAAATAATCCTCCTTCACTATTCTGAAATCATTATCAAGAGGTATTCTTTCATAAGGTATGCCGTACAGAGAGCACCACACGTCATAGAAGGAATATGTTATATCCGGGAAAAGCACAGCCTTATCCGAATTGAAAAATGTCATAAAGCAAAGAGCCAGCACCTCGTCTGAACCGTTGCCTAAAAATATTTCCTCCTCCCCAACATTATATATATCTGAAAGAGCAGACTTAAGACCCTTACACACAAAGCTGGGATACAGCCTTAAATTGCCGCAGCTGTATTCGTCTATAGCCTTTTTCACCATTGGTGAAGGCGGATAGGGATTTTCATTTGTATTTAGTTTTATTATGTTTTTGCCTTCGGGCTGTTCTCCCGGCACATAGGGTTCTGTTTTTTTTATTTTATCTCTCCATAATTCCATTTTTATCACCTGTTCTGTTAAATAATATTCTTGTCTGCATATCCAAGCAAAATTTTATCTCTATAATAATTCAGTATATCATATTTTATCAAATAAGTATATAATTTTTATAAAAAGTGTGGTATAATCTATATAAGTATATTTTTTATAATATGGAATACCCAACAATTTGTAAATTACCTCCTCTTTAAAATAAGAAAGGAGTATTTTATGTTTTACAGAGTTAAAGAAGTCAAACCTCTTGAAGATTATAAATTACTTGTTACCTTTATAGATGAGAAAAAAAAGTATTATGATGTGAGTAAACTTTTTAGTATTTTCCCTGCCTTTAAAGCATTAAAGACAATAAGCGGACTGTTTGAACAAGTCGCAGTAGATACAGGCGGATATGGGATCGTATGGAATGATGAAATAGAC
Source organism: uncultured Clostridia bacterium (assembly GCA_947589405.1). GTDB lineage: Bacteria > Bacillota > Clostridia > Lachnospirales > CAG-274 > CANPXH01. The sequence continues at coordinate 5,671 of CANQBT010000078.1, forward strand.
TTATCCTGTAATGAATTATATGAAAACGGTACGGAGGCTTTAATATGAAAAATTATTTTTCAACAGTTGACGATATATGTCTTACATTTTCCGACATAGAAACTATAGACGGTTTTGATGAAATATCTTTCAGATTTGAAAGACCAAATGACAAGGGCTTTGACTTTGCTGAAGGAAAGCTGCCTAACAATATGATATATAAAAGCGGCGGCTTTTCAGAAGATGAACTTATGAGCCTTGAGCAGTATATAAGAAACAATGCCTTTATCATATGGGAAATAGCTAATGAAAAGAGGGGTAGCGTTGCCTAAAGCACTTCTGGACTTTCTGGGGTATAAATTTTATTTTTGGTCCAATGAACAGGGAGAGCCTGTGCATATCCATGTTGCAAAGGGTCAACCCACAGAAAACTCAACAAAATTTTGGATAAAAAGAGAAACTATAGAGCTTGAACATAATAAGGGTAATATCCCTCAAAATGACCTGAAAAAAATACAAAAGTATTTATGGGCAAACAGAGATACTATAATCGCAAGATGGTATCAATATTTTGGATATTAAATTTTTTGGAGGAGAACTATGGCAAAGCAGTTCACGCATTTACACGTTCATACGGAATACAGCTTACTTGACGGCTCAGCTAAAATAGGCGAGCTTGTTTTGCGTGCAAAGGAGTTGGGAATGGATTCCCTTGCCATAACGGATCACGGCGCCATGTACGGCTGCATAGATTTCTACAAGGCGGCAAAGGCAGCAGGCATAAAGCCCATAATAGGCTGCGAGGTATATGTTGCCAATACATCACGCTTTGACAAAGAAGCTTCTGAGGAAAATTTCTATTATCATCTTGTGCTTCTTGCCAAGAACAACACAGGCTATTCCAATCTGGCAAAAATAGTATCCTATGGCTTTACAGAGGGCTTTTACAAAAAGCCGAGAGTGGACACGGAGCTTCTTGAAAAATATAACGATGGACTTATTGCCCTAAGCGCATGCCTTGCGGGACCTGTTGCAAGGACATTGCTGAGAAAGGGCTATGATCACGCAAAGGAAATGGCTCTTAAATATTACAACATTTTCGGAGAGGGTAATTTTTATCTGGAATTACAGGATCATGGCATGGCTGAGCAGAAGGAGGTAAATCAGGCTCTTATAAGAATGAATGCCGAAACAGGCATACCTCTTGTGGCAACAAACGATTCTCATTACATATTGGCAGAGGACGCCGAAGCTCACGACATACTCCTGTGTATACAGACAGGAGTTACAGTAAACACACCTAACAGAATGCGTTATGAAGGCGGTCAGTATTATCTGAAATCCTCTGAGGAAATGTATTCCCTTTTCCCCTATGCCCGTGAGGCCTGTGAAAATACAAATAAAATAGCAGAGCAATGCAATGTGGAGTTTGATTTTCACAACTACAAGCTGCCTAAATTTGACGTTCCCGAAGGCTATACTGCCTTTGATTATCTTAAAAGCATATGTGAAAGCGGTATAAAGGAAAGATATGGCAATGTTACCGACGAGCTTAACAAAAGAATGGACTATGAGCTTCAGGTCATAAGCTCTATGGGTTTTGTAGACTACTTCCTTATAGTTTGGGATTTTATAAAATACGCTAAGGACAACGGCATTCCTGTAGGTCCGGGAAGAGGCTCCGCAGCCGGTTCAATAGTTGCCTACAGTCTTAAGATAACCGACATTGACCCTATTGAATACGGTCTTATTTTTGAGCGCTTCCTTAATCCCGAAAGAGTCACTATGCCCGATATAGATATAGACTTCTGTTACGAAAGAAGGCAGGAGGTCATTGACTATGTCATAAGGAAATACGGCGCCGACCAGGTAGCTCAGATAATAACATTTGGTACAATGGCTGCCAGAAATGCCATAAGAGATGTGGCAAGGGCTCTTGATATGTCCTATGCGGAAGGCGACAGGATAGCAAAAATGGTGCCTAATGAGCTTCATATCACAATAGAAAAGGCTATGAAAAAGAACAGAGAGCTTGCTGCGGCATATGAAAATGAGCCGGAAGTAAAGCGCCTTATAGATATGTCTGTAAAGCTGGAGGGGCTTCCTCGTCACACCTCTACACATGCAGCAGGCGTTATTATATCAGACAGGCCTGTTGTAGACTATGTGCCTCTTAACCTTAACGTAAAGGATAACTCAGTTACGACACAGTATGTCATGACTACATGCGAAGAGCTGGGTCTGCTTAAAATGGACTTTCTGGGGCTTAGGACCCTTACCGTGATACAAAATGCCTTTGATGAGATAAACAGAAAACACGGCACTAATTACACAGGCAGCAATATAGACTATAAGGACAAGGAAACATACGAGCTTATAGCCTCAGGAAAGACGCAGGGCGTATTCCAGCTGGAAAGTCCCGGCATGATCTCCTTCATGAAGGAATTAAAGCCTGACTGTATGGAGGACGTTATTGCAGGCATTTCATTGTACCGTCCCGGTCCTATGGATTTTATACCTCAGTACATATACGGCAAAAATCACCCTGAACAGGTTTCATACAGACACCCTATGCTTGAGCCTATACTCAGGGAAACATACGGCTGTATAGTATATCAGGAGCAGGTAATGCAGATAGTTCAAAGTCTTGCAGGCTATTCTCTTGGCAGAAGCGATATGGTAAGGCGAGCCATGTCCAAGAAAAAGGCAGACGTTATGGCTAAGGAAAGGGAGTATTTCATAAACGGTATAGACGATGTACCCGGCTGTGTTGCCAACGGAATACCGTCAAATATTGCAGACAAGACCTTTGACGAAATGATAAGCTTTGCGGAATATGCCTTCAACAAGTCCCACGCTGCCGCTTATGCGGTAGTCGCTTTCCAGACTGCATGGCTTAAGACTCACTATCCCGTAGAATTTATGGCGGCTCTTATGACAAGCGTATTGGGCAATCCCACAAAGCTTGCAGGCTATATCGTAAACTGCCGCCAAATGGGTATAAAGATACTTCCGCCGGACATCAATCAAGGCTTTTCAGGCTTTTCCACATCGGCTGAAGGCAATATAATATACGGACTTTCTTCGGTAAAGGGCGTAGGCATACAGATAATAGAGTACATGGCTGATGAAAGAGAAAGAAACGGCAAATTTACAAGCCTTACAGACTTTATAGAGCGAATGGGCAGCAATATCAATTCAAAGGCTATTGAAAATCTTATACTGGCAGGAGCCTTTGACTCTCTGGGAGGAAAAAGGGCGCAGTATATGCAGTATTACGCTCCCGTATACGACGGCTTTAAAAGCAGCCGTAAGAAAAATATAGAAGGACAGCTGGATCTTTTCGGCATGGCGGACAGCAGATCTGACAGCAGGACTATGGATACGCTTCCAAATGTAGAGGAATACGACTATAAATATAAGCTGGCTAAGGAAAAGGAAATACTGGGACTCTATGTAAGCGGAAACCCTCTTGACAAATACTGGGACACTATAAAAAAATATATTTCCGCCGTGACATCAGATTTTCCCAATGACGAAAACGACGGAAGAATAAAGGACAACGAGTCTGTAAAAATAGCAGGTATAATTTCTGCTGTCACCAAAAAATATACAAAGAACAATAAGCTTATGGCATTTATTTCTCTTGAGGATATGTACGGCACAATAGAGGTAATAGTATTTCCCGACACATACTCTCGTTACATGCAGTACATTGCAGAGGACAATATAATACTTCTGAAGGGAAGAGCCTCCATATCAGAGGATCAGCCTGCAAAAATAATATGCGAAAGCATTACGCCCTATGAAAATATAGAGGACTCCGACAAGACACTATGGCTTAAGCTGCCAAAAGGCTCCCATAAAAAAACTGAAGATATTACCGATGTTCTTTCCCGTCACAGAGGAAATTCAAAGGTCATCATATATATAGAGGAAACAGGAAAAAAACTCTATGCAGACGTAAATAATTATGTTAAAATAGACAACGCCCTTGTTGAGCGGCTTAAGGATATGCTTGGCAATGGGTGTGTTGTGATACGATGAGTTTTTGTTTAGTGTAATATCGATTTTTCGCATTATAACGACCCTTCCACCATGCTGCGCATGGTCCCCCTCCCCTTGCGAAGGGGAGGTCGTTTACCGCAAGGCGGTGGCAGTAGCTTAGGCGTTGTTTTTTCTAAGTAAATAAGGTGTTTTGCAAGGCACCCGCCTAAAGCTCCCCTTCGTAAGGTTCAGCACTTTGCCTGCGGCAAAGCCGACAGCTCTCTTCCAAGCCGTCCCTCTCTGAGGTTCAGCACTTTGCCTACGGCAAAGCCAGCCTACGGCTGTCAGATATTTCTTCTGTGCAATGAAGGTGTCAGCGTAAGCTGACGGAAGGGTGCAATACTCAATTGTTGCTGTCGGGCGGATAACTCCTTCCGCTGCAA
>CANQBT010000079.1 GCA_947589405.1 uncultured Clostridia bacterium
GCACAGAGAAATGCTTGATCAGGTACTTGAAATATTCAGTCTGAAGCCCGACTATGATCTGAATATTATGACTCAGCGCCAGACGCTTACGGACATTACCGTAAAGGCGCTTACCGGACTGGAGGAGGTCATGTCACAGGCAAAGCCCGACCTTGTGCTTGTACACGGCGATACTACAACTACATTTGCCGGCTCTCTTGCAGCCTTCTACAGCGGTATCAAGCTGGGCCATGTTGAAGCAGGTCTGAGAACCTATGACAAAACACAGCCCTTCCCTGAGGAAATGAACAGAGTGCTCACAGGTCATATGGCGGATCTGCATTTTGCCCCCACAAAGCTTGCCAAAGAGCATCTTTTAAAGGAAAATATAGATCCCGAAGGTATATTCATTACGGGAAACACAGCCGTAGATTGTCTTAAGACCACGATCGAGGACGGTTTTGTATTCGATACGGATGTGCTCAATAAAATAGATTATAAAAATAAAAGAGTCATTACAATGACTGCACACAGAAGAGAAAATCTCGGTGAACCTCTCGAAAACATATGCAAAGCCGTTTTAAGGCTTGTAAACGACTATGAAGATATAGAGGTCGTCTATGCGGTACACTTTAATCCTGCCGTAAGAGAGGTGGCTAACAGAGTTCTCGGCGGTCATGACAGAATACACCTCATTGACCCTATAGATATTAAAAATATGCATAATCTCATGAATCTGAGCTATATGGTAATGACCGACAGCGGCGGGCTTCAGGAAGAGGTCCCCTCTATGGGTAAGCCTGTGCTTGTGCTCAGAAATGTTACGGAAAGACCCGAAGGCATAGAAGCAGGCACTCTTAAGCTTGCCGGTGTCAATGAAAATGAAATATATGCTGAAGCAAAAGAGCTTTTGGACAATAAGGAAAGCTATGATAAAATGGCTGCGGCCAGGAATCCCTTTGGCGACGGTTATGCGGCTGAAAGAATAGTTGAAGCTATAAGATACCACTTTGGGTTCAGAAAGGACAGACCCAAAGATTATTAAAACAAAGGGGCTGTCGCAGGATAGCCCCTGATTTTATGAGGTGCTTGTATGGAATACAATTTTCTCACTTTTTATATCATGTTTTTTATTTACAGCTTTCTTGGCTGGTGTTTTGAGAGCTGCTACGTGTCTTTGAAAGAAAAAAAATGGGTAAACAGAGGATTTATGACAATACCTTTCTTGCCTATATATGGCTTTGGCGCCGTAAGCATACTCTTTGCAACAATACCCTTTATGGCAAGTCCCGTGCTCGTATATGTCGTAGCCATTGCCGCATCAACTGTACTTGAACTTGTTACGGGAAGCGTAATGGAAAAGCTTTTTAAAGTGAAATATTGGGACTACAGCAATAATTTTTTGAACTACAGGGGATATATATGTCTTAAATCCAGCATTACATGGGGATTTATGGGACTCCTTATAACATATGTCATAAATACGCCGATAGCAGATTTTGTATTCTCCCTTACAACTCCTGTCAGTATAGGCGCAGCAGCAATACTGACAATTATATTTATATACGACTTTGTACAGTCCTTCCGTGCCGCTTACAATCTGAAGGAAATGATTATGAACAATACAAGGCTTATGATAGAGCTTAATGATATAAGGGACGAGATCACAGATGTTATTGAAAAAACAAAGCAGCGTAACGAAGAAAGAAAGGCTGCTCTTGCAGCAGAAATAAAGGAAAGAATGGAGATTGCCCTTTCCTATACGGAATTTGACGAATACATTATCGAAAAGCTTAAGGCTCATAAGAATACGGAATTTGAAGGGGCTGCGTCAAAGCTTCATGCTAAGCTTAATTTTCTCAAGGAATCATTGAGCGACATGGACGCCCGCAAAATCGCCCTTATAAACAGAAACCCTTCTGCCGGCTGTTCAAATGGTTTTATAAAAGAAATAAGAGAGCATATCAAGGATAAAAAATAATTGTCTTGATTATTAAGCAAATATTAGTTATAATGCTTATAGGTTTTGAATTATATCTGCGCAGCTTTTAAAGCTTGTATATCATAATATATAAAATAGAAGAAAACATCTAAAATGATGTTAAATATAAAAAAGGAAGGAAAACGCATAATGCCAATTATTAACTATCTTGAAAGAAACGCCTCATTATACGGTGACGATACAGCCCTTATAGAGGTGAATCCCGAGCAAAAAGAGCCGGGAAGAATAACATGGAAGGACTATGAGCTTATACAGCCTACGTCAAATCAGTTCTACAGACGTGAAATAAGCTGGAGCGTATTTAACGAAAAGGCCAACCGTATGGCAAATATGCTCATAAGTCGTGGCATACTTAAGGGAAATAAGGTAGGTATACTTATGATGAACTGCCTTGAATGGCTGCCTATCTATTTTGGTGTGCTCAAGTCAGGTGCTATAGCAGTACCTCTTAATTTCAGATATTCAGCAGATGAGATACTCTACTGCTCAGAGCTTGCAGAGCTGGATATACTCATATTCGGTCCCGAATTTATAGGCAGGATAGAAACTATAGAGCACAAGCTCAGCAAGAACAGACTTCTTATATATGTAGGTCCATCATGTCCTACATTCGCAGAGGATTACAACGAGCTTGTATCCTATCATTCAAGCCAGAATCCCGGACTTGACATAACAGATGACGACTATGCGGCAATATACTTTTCATCAGGTACCACAGGCTTTCCAAAGGCTATACTCCACAAGCACAGAAGTCTTGTGCATTCTGCCATAGTCGAACAGAAGCATCATGGTCAGACCCGTGACGACTGTTTTTTGTGCATACCGCCTCTCTATCACACAGGCGCTAAGATGCATTGGTTCGGCAGCCTTATTTCAGGCTCTAAGGCAGTAATATTAAAGGGAACAAAGGCGGAATATGTTTTTAATGTAGTTTCCCGTGAGCATTGTACTATAGTTTGGCTCCTTGTGCCATGGGCTCAGGATATACTTGACGCTCTTGACAGCGGCGAGCTTAAGATAGAGAACTATAAGCTTTCACAATGGAGACTTATGCATATAGGCGCTCAGCCTGTACCTCCTTCACTTGTAAAGCATTGGAAGGACTACTTTCCCAACCACGACTACGACACAAATTACGGCTTAAGCGAATCCATAGGTCCCGGCTGTGTACATCTGGGTATTGAAAATGTACATAAGGTAGGAGCTATAGGTATACCGGGCTACGGCTGGGAGTGCAAGATAGTTGACCCTCAGGGCAATATTGTAAAGCAAGGCGAAGCAGGAGAGCTTTGTGTAAAGGGTCCCGGCGTTATGGAGGAATACTACAACGATCCTAAATCAACAGCAGAAGTATTGAAGGACGGCTGGCTATGGACAGGCGATGCGGCAATGCAGGATAAGGACGGATTTATATATCTTGTTGACAGGATAAAAGACGTTATTGTTTCAGGCGGTGAAAATCTTTATCCCGTACAGATAGAGGACTTCCTTCGTACATTTGACAAGATACACGATGTTGCTGTAATAGGACTTCCCGACAAGAGATTAGGCGAAATAGCAGGCGCTATTATTTCAATAAAAGAAGGCATGACCTGTACAGAAGAAGAAATAAACGAATTTTGTCTTGGGCTTCCACGTTATAAAAGGCCTAAGAAGATAATATTTGCCGATGTACCCAGAAATCCTACAGGCAAGATAGAAAAGCCCCTTCTCAGAAAGCTCTATGGCAAGGAAAGGCTTGTTGCATATGAAAATGAAGGCTGACAGTCAGGAGGAAATTATAATATGAAAGAAATAATGTTAGGAAATAAAGCCTTTGCACGAGGTCTTTATGAAGCCGGTGCAGAGGTAGTAAGCTCTTATCCCGGTACTCCAAGTACCGAGATAACGGAAGAAGCGGCTAAATATGATGATATATACTGCGAGTGGGCGCCTAATGAAAAGGTGGCTATGGAAACTGCCTTCGGCGCATGCCTTGCAGGTAAGAGAAGCTTCTGCGGTATGAAGCATGTAGGACTTAACGTAGCCGCAGACCCTCTTTTCACAATATCATACACAGGTGTAAACGCAGGTATGATAATATGTGTTGCAGATGATCCAGCAATGCATTCTTCACAGAATGAGCAGGATTCAAGACACTATGCCATTGCGGCTAAGGTGCCTATGCTGGAGCCTGCCGACTCTTCGGAAGCTCTTGGCTTTACAAAGCTTGCATATGAGCTTTCCGAGAAATATGACACACCCGTTATTATAAAAATGTGTACAAGAATAGCTCATTCACAGAGTATTGTAGACACAGAAGCAAGAGTCGTGCCTGATGTAAAGCCCTATGAAAAGAATATAGCAAAATATGTTATGATGCCGGGCAATGCCATAAAAAGGCACCCCATAGTTGAACAGAGGACTCTTGACCTTATAAAATATGCAGAGGAAACTCCTCTCAACAGAATAGAAGAAGGAAAGGATAATTCCATAGGAATAATCACATCAAGCACATGCTATCAGTATACAAAGGAAGCACTTGGCGACAAGTACCCTGTCCTTAAACTGGGTATGGTAAATCCCCTTCCCGTTGAAAAGATAAAGAGCTTTGCAGGCAGCGTTGAAAAGGTAATAGTCATAGAGGAGCTGGATCCTGTTATTGAAAATCATTGCAAGACAATAGGCATTGAAGTAACAGGAAAAGAGCTTTTCTCCATAATGGGCGAATTTTCACAGTCTGTTGTGGCAAAGGCTCTTGGCGAGCCTGAAAAGGAAGGCTGTACTGCCATAGACAAGCTGCCTGTAAGACCTCCTGTTATGTGCGCAGGCTGTCCCCACAGAGGACTGTTCTATACCCTTTCAAAGAACAAGCTGAATGTACTGGGAGACATAGGCTGCTATACTCTCGGTGCCGTTGCACCTTTGAGCGCTGTGGATATGACGCTTTGCATGGGTGCTTCAATAAGCTCGCTTCATGGCTTCAACAAGGCATTGGGCAAGGAAAGCGAAAACAAGACCGTATGCGTTATAGGCGATTCTACATTTATGCATTCAGGTATGACAAGTCTTGCAAATATTGCCTACAACCAGAGCAATTCAACTGTTATAATATTGGATAACTCCATAACAGGCATGACGGGTCATCAGCAGAACCCCACTACAGGCTACAATATAAAGGGCGATCCTGCCGGCAAAATAGATCTTGAAGCTCTTTGTCATGCTATGGGCTTCAACAGAGTGGCAGTAGTAGATCCCTATGACCTTGCTGAAACGGAAAGAGTAATAAAGGAGGAGCTGGCAGCAGATGAGGCTTCGGTTATAATAAGCAGAAGACCCTGCGCTCTCCTTAAATATGTAAAGCATAAGCCGTCACTCCATGTGGATACGGATAAGTGTAAGAGCTGTAGAGCCTGTATGAGGATAGGCTGTCCTGCCATAAGCTTTAAAAACAATAAGGCTCATGTTGACAACACGCTTTGTGTCGGCTGCGGCGTATGTCAGCAGCTCTGTAAATTTGATGCATTACTTGACAAGGAGGGAGAATAATGAACAATACAACAAATGTTATGATAGTCGGCGTAGGCGGACAAGGCTCCCTGCTTGCAAGCAAGCTTTTAGGCCATGTTGTTATGACAAAAGGCTATGATGCAAAGGTATCTGAGGTACACGGCATGAGCCAAAGAGGCGGAAGCGTTGTTACATATGTGCGCTTCGGCGATAAGGTATATTCACCTGTTATAGACAAGGGTGAGGCAGACTACATCATATCCTTTGAGGTACTGGAGGCGGCACGCTATCTGCCCTTCCTTAAAAAAGATGGCAAGATAATAGTTAATTCACAGGAGATCGACCCTATGCCTGTTATTACAGGGGCTGCGGAGTATCCCGAAAATCTTCTGGATAAAATGGCAGAGCTTGGCGTTGAAGTAAGCGCTATGGACGCTCTTGCCCTTGCAAATGAAGCAGGCTCCCAGAAGGCTGCCAATATAGCTCTTATGGGCAGATTTTCAAAGTTTTTCGAGGATATTACAGAGGAGGAATGGCTCAAGTCGATCGAAGCCTGCGTACCTCCCAAATTTCTTGAGCTGAACAAAAAAGCCTTTTATCTTGGCAGAAATTCCTGATAAAACATTGCTTAACGATACATAAAACACTAAAGAAAGGAAATACAAACTATGAGCAACTATTTTAATCCCGAAATCGAAACAATGCCCGTTGAAGAGATAAAGAAGCTACAAAGTGAAAGACTCGTTGAACAGGTAAAGCACGTTTATGCAAATGTGGAATTTTACAGAAACAGAATGGACGAAGCAGGCGTTAAGCCTGAGGATATAAAGGGTATTGAGGATCTTCACAAGCTGCCCTTTATTACAAAGGACGACCTTCGTGACCAATATCCCTATGGATTTCTTGCCGTTCCTCTTGAGGACTGTGTAAGAATACAGTCTACAAGCGGTACCACAGGCAGACGTGTCGTTGCCTTCTACACTATGGAGGACGTTCTCATATGGGACACCTGCTGTGCAAGAGCAATCGTTGCCGCAGGCGGAACTAAGGACGATGTTGTACACGTAAGCTATGGCTACGGTCTTTTCACAGGCGGTCCCGGACTTAACGGCGGCTCACATATGCTTGGCTCACTTACATTGCCTATGTCATCAGGCAACACAGACAGACAAATACAGTTTATGACAGATCTTGGCTCTACAATACTCTGCTGTACTCCTTCCTATGCCGCTTACTTAGGCGAAAGCATTAATGAAAGAGGACTTAAGGATCAGATACATCTTAAGGCAGGTATATTCGGCGCAGAGGCATGGACTGAAGAAATGCGTCGTGGTATTGAGAAATCTCTTGGCATAAAGGCATATGATATATACGGTCTTACTGAAATAAGCGGTCCCGGTGTTTCATTTGAATGCAGCGAACAAAAGGGTATGCACATAAACGAGGATCACTTTATAGCAGAGGTAATAGACCCTGAAACAGGCGAAGTACTGCCCGAAGGAGAAAAAGGCGAGCTTGTATTTACATGTATCACAAAGAAGGCATTCCCCCTTCTCAGATACAGAACAAGAGATATATGTGTGCTTTCACGTAAAAAATGCTCATGCGGCAGAACTCATATCAGAATGAGCAAGCCTCTTGGCAGAAGCGATGATATGATGGTAGTAAAGGGTGTAAACGTATTCCCGTCACAGATAGAAACAGTACTTCTCAACAACGGCTATGAAGCCAACTACCAGCTTATAGTTGACAGAAAGAACAACTCAGATACTATTTCCTGTGATGTTGAATGGCTGCCGGATAATCCGCCAAAGGATATTGAGGATAAGACAGAGCGTGAATATCTGCTTGTCAATAAGCTTAAATCTATGCTTGGAATAGCAGTAAAGGTCAAGCTCGTTGAGCCTAAGTCTATTCCAAGAAGCGAAGGCAAGGCCGTAAGAATAATCGATAAGAGAGATCTCTTTGAAGAAAGTGCGCTGAAGTAATATGATAGTAGATTTTCACACACATATTTTTCCAGACAAAATAGCGCCTAAGACAATAGAGTTCCTTTCAGCCAAAAGCGGTATAAAGAACAATACGGACGGTACCGTTTCGGGCTTGTATGACAGTATGCAGAAAAGCGGAGTGGATATTTCCGTTGTACTGCCTGTTGCTACAAAGCCAAGTCAGTTCAATTCCATAAATCGCTTTGCCTGTGAGGTAAATGAAAAATACGATGGCAGAATAATTTCATTCGGCGGTCTGCACCCCTACAGCGAAAACTGGAAGGAAGAGCTTAAAACCATAAAAAGCATGGGACTTAAGGGCATAAAGCTGCACCCGGACTATCAGGAGATTTTTATAGACGATATTGCATGCAAGCGTGTTATATACGAAGCTTCCGCCCTTGATCTTATTATAACGGTACACGCAGGCAGGGATATAGGCTATCCCGACCCTGTGCATTGTCCGCCTGATAAAATGCGATCTGTAATAGATGAGATAAAGCCCCAAAAGCTTGTGCTTGCTCATATGGGCGGCTGGGATCAATGGGATGAGGTGGAAGAGCTAATATGCGGACAGAATGTATGGCTTGATACTGCTTTTTCATTTGAGTATATTAAAAAGGAGCAGTTTGACCGCATAGTTAAAAAACATGGCTATGAAAGAATACTCTTTGCTACAGACAGCCCATGGAGCCCTCAGAAGGAATATATAGAAACATCAAAAGAATTTATACCCGATGACAAAATAAGAAATGCCGTTTTAGGCGAAAATGCAGAGAGGCTTATTAATGGTATCTGATGACAGAAAAATAAAAAGCGTAAAGGATTCCCTTACGGAGTGTATGCGCATTGTAAAATATGAGGATATAAACGGCGGCTCCCGTCTTTTTGGCGGAAGGCTGATGCAATGGATGGACGAAACCGCAGGAATATGCGCTATGCGCCACAGCGGCAGTCTTATTACTACTGCGGCTGTAGATAACCTTCAGTTCAAAAAAGGCGCATGTATAGGCGATATTATACTGCTTAGCGCAAAAGTTACCTATGTAGGCAACACCTCTATGGAAATACGGGTTGATGTTTACATGGAGGAAAAGGAAACAGGACTGCGCCACGCTATAAACAGAGCCTATTTTACAGAAGTGTGTATTTCTAAAGACGGCACTCCCATTACCGTTAAATACACAATAAAGCCCGAGACCATGTCGGAGCAAGCCGAATGGGAAGGTGCGCTAAAACGCATAGAAATGCGCAAGGAAAGACGAAAAAACGGCTATTGATCAACAAAAATGGCTGTATCATTAATAAATGATACAGCCGTTTTTATTTGTTTTTAACATATGTGTCAATCAGTTTAAAAAGCAATTCTCTTTCGCTGTAATCTAAGCTGCTTATTTTTTCGTTGATCTCAGTTAAAAGATAGCTGTTTGTATCTGTCAATGTACCTTCTACTAATTCTCCTATTGTACAGGACAGAAATTCCGCTATTTTTGCAAGAGTAGAAAGAGATATTGTTGTTTTACCTCTTTCTACAAGACTTACATATCCTACAGATACCCCTAAAAATTCTGCAAGATTTTCCTGTGTTTTTTTTATACTTTTTCTTTTTTGCTGTATCCTTATACCTATCAGTTTAAAATTTATTTCCATAAAATCACCTCACATTTACAATATCACTTATTTCAAAAACTTAACACAAACTTATAGCTATAATTCAAGCTATAGTTATTGACTTTAAAAATAATTAATGCTATAATTACAGTAAATTTTGTAAAAAGGAGGGTAGCAAGATAATACTTATAGCTTTAAAAAATTATAAAATACAAGGAGATGATATTTTTGAAAAAGCTAAGATCCATACTGAGTTTACTGCTATGTATAATTATGGCCATGCAGACAGTAAATATTATAACCGTTGCAGCGGCCAATGATTATGAAAATCATTGGGCAAAGGCTCAGATCACAGACCTTATGGACAGAGATATTGTAAGCGGCTATAACGATGGTTCAGTCAAGCCAGACAACAATATTTCAAGAGCGGAATTCGTAACACTTGTAAATAAGCTTTTTAATTATACTGATGAAGCGGATTCCAATTTCCCCGATGTTAACGGCAGCATGTGGTATGCCGAAGAATTTCTTAAGGCAAAAGCCGCAGGCTATATCACAGGCGATCAGAATGGCAATGCAAATCCCGAGAATGCTATTACAAGAGCAGAGGTTTGCGTAATTGCTTCTAAAGTTCTTAACCTTGACGGGGTAAGCTTTACAAACTTTACAGATGACAGCGTTTTACCTTCATGGGCTAAAATGTACATAGGCGCCATGTCTAAGGCAGGTCTTATAAGCGGTTACCCTGACGGAAGCTTCGGCGCTTCCAAAAATATAACAAGAGCAGAAGCCTTTGTTATAATCAGTAATATTCTCAATAGGGATAATGATACTAAGGACAATGTCATTATTCCCGGTATAGACGAAGAAAAAGAAGAAACTACAGAGGTCACAACCGAAAAAGAAACTACCGAAACCACTACCAAAAGACATATTTCCGGCGGTGGCGGTGGTGGCGGCGGAAGCTCATCAGGCAGCGGCGATGCTACTACAGAA
>CANQBT010000080.1 GCA_947589405.1 uncultured Clostridia bacterium
ATTCCATAGTATATCTTCTCCTTTCGTATATTTTATCTGATTATATTTTACAATACTTTTGACGCTATTTCAATATCAATTATGCCGTCTGTACTCTCTTATTCCCTGCAAAATTATTTTCTTACATTCTGCTGCCTTCTGCTTGTCCATAGGCGCAACACCTTCAAGAGGATATTCCATACCAAGAGCCTTATATTTATTCACACCCATAGTGTGATACGGCAGCACGTCAAGAGCCTTTACATTCTCAAGAGAGCCTATGAAAAGCCCCAGCTTATGAAGATATTCTTCCTTGTCCGTAATGCCCGGCACAACAACGTGCCTTATCCACAGGTCAACATCTTTTTCGTCAAGGTATTTTGCAAATTCAAGTATATTGTCAAGCTTCTGTGAAGTAAGCTCCATATGCTCATTAGGATCTATGTGCTTTATGTCAAGCATCACAAGATCCGTATATTTTACAAGCTCGTCAAATTTTTCTGTATTATTCGGTGTAAATGTTATTCCCGACGTATCAAGGCAGGTGTGTATGCCCTCCTCCTTGCACCTTCTGAAAAGCTCAGTAACAAAATCTATCTGCATAAGAGGCTCTCCGCCGCTTACTGTAATACCTCCGCTTCTGTAAAAGGGTTTGTTCTTGTTGTACTGCTCCAGTATCTCATCGATACTCATTTCATCGGCGCCCTCCATTGACCATGTGTCGGGATTATGACAGTATTTGCACCTCATGGGACAGCCCTTCGTGAATACCACAAATCTTATACCGGGACCGTCAACGCTGCCAAAGCTCTCTATTGAATGTATCTTGCCCTTCATAATATCACTCTCCGAAATCATACTTATGTTTAGTATTCCAATTTAAAGGAAATTATTACGGATAAAAACAGTCATTTGATCATGATTAAAAAAAATAATTTTTTTGAACTGTATTATTCTGATGCTATTTCCTCAATATGCTCCAGTATAAATTCCTGTGCTTTTTTAGGGTATACTATCTGATTATATGTTCTGCCTGTAGGGTCGGTCTTTAGCCTTGTGTTTAAGCCAAGAAGCTGTGATCTGTCATTAAGGATTTTTTCTGTTTTCTTTGTTGTTGCTTCGTAGGACCTTTCTGACAAATATCCCTTTTTTACAAGCCATTTTGATATTTTACTTCCTGTAATGCCCTTTATTGCTCTTGTATTTATGACACTATTTATCCTCTTTGCCATATCGTTTACGCCAATCTCGCCATTATAAAGCACTACCCTTGCCTTTTCTTCAGGCGTAATGGAAAAATCCCGTTTTACATTTCCGATACCGTTATTTATGATCTCGTCAACGATCCCAACTACATATTCCATACATTTCTGTATACGCTCTTCGCTTACAGTATCTCCGTCCTGAACATATTCTCCCGTCAGCGGATTTATTCCCTGAGACATTGCATCGGCAAAAAGCCTTATCCTTTTTAATATGCGAATGTCATACATTGCAGTACCCTCCTTATATTTTATAATTTTTACCTCAATACAAGCTCCGTCAAAAATAGGCCGCCGCAAATGCTTTACGCCATTGCAGCAGCCCTAATAATATTAACCGCCAAGATATGCTTTTTTGACCTTATCATCGTTAAGTAGATCGCTTGCCTTACCCTCCATAACGATATTTCCTGTTTCCAGAACATAAGCTCTGTCTGAAATGGAAAGCGCCATTTTAGCATTCTGTTCAACAAGGAGAATAGTCATGCCCTCCTTGTTGCAGGTCTGTATAATATCGAATATATCCATTACTATAATAGGCGCAAGTCCCATAGAAGGCTCGTCTAAAAGAAGCATTTTGGGATGGCTCATAAGCGCTCTGCCTATAGCAAGCATCTGCTGCTCTCCTCCCGAAAGAGTACCGGCAAGCTGCTTTCTTCTTTCCTTAAGTCTTGGAAAAAGCTCCATTACCCTTTCATACTCTCTTTTTATGACCGCCTTATCCTTTACCGCATAGGCGCCCATATCCAGATTTTCATCAACTGTAAGCTCCTGGAAAACTCTTCTGCCCTCAGGAACATGACCCAGACCCAGTCTGACTATCTTATCGGCAGTCATATTGTTTATATTCCTGCCCATGAACTCGGAGTTGCCGGAAGCAGCCTTTATAAGTCCCGAAACAGCATGGAGAGTCGTTGTTTTACCTGCGCCGTTGGCGCCTATGAGAGAAACTATCTCTCCTTCTTCTACATTGAAGGATATGCCCTTTATAGCATGTATCATGCCGTAATAAACATTCAAATCATTGACCTTAAGCATTTCTCCGCCTCCTTACTCGCCCAGATAAGCAACGATAACCTTTGGATCGTTCTTTATTTCATCAGGCAGACCGTCGGCAATTACTCTGCCGTACAACAGCACTATTATTCTTTCGCATATACCCATTACAAGGGACATATCGTGCTCTATAAGAAGTATTGACACCTTGAATTTTTCCCTTATAAGGCTTATGGTATTCATAAGCTCCGCCGTTTCGTTGGGATTCATTCCCGCTGCCGGCTCGTCAAGAAGCAGAAGCTTAGGCTCTGTAGCCAAAGCTCTTGCGATCTCCAGCTTTCTCTGCTTGCCGTAGGGCAGATTTGACGCAAGCTGCTCCGCTTCTGCGTCAAGGTCAAATATTTTAAGAAGCTCCATAGCCTTTTCGGTCATTTCCTTTTCCATTTTGCCGAACTTAGGCAAACGCAGTATACCTGCTGCCATAGAGTAGTGATGTCTGTTCTGAAGTCCTACCTTAACGTTATCTATAACGGACATATTGTTGAAAAGTCTTATGTTCTGAAAAGTTCTGGCAATGCCCTTCTTATTTATCTGTATAGGGGTTTTGCCATTCATAAGCTCTCCGTCAAAATAAAATTCACCGTCTGTAGGCTTGTAAACTCCTGTAAGAAGATTGAATATAGTAGTCTTTCCTGCACCATTGGGACCTATAAGCCCATAAAGCTGTCCGTCCTCAAGGGTCATATTAAAATTGTCAACAGCCCTCAGACCGCCGAAGGAGATACCTAATTGTTTAATATCAACCAAAGCCATAATTATTTACCTCCCTCTTTCTTTGCAAACAGCCTTTGTCTGAATTCAACAAGGGTTGGATTGGAGCTGAAAAGCATCATCACAATAAGGGCAAGAGCATAGAAAAGCATTCTGTAATCCGCCAGATCTCTTAAAAGCTCAGGCAGAAGCGTAAGTATAATAGCTGCTATTATGCTGCCCTTTATGTTTCCCATACCGCCAAGCACTACCATAACAAGGATCTCTATAGACTTGTTGAAGTCAAATGTAGCAGGCTTTATAATACCCAGATTCTGTCCATAGAGCACGCCTGCAACTCCTGCAAAGAAAGCAGAGAGCACAAAGGCAAACATCTTGTAGTACACTACATTTACTCCTACGGATTCGGCAGCTATGACATTATCCCTTATAGCCTTTATTGAACGACCGTGACATGATCGTATAACATTGCTTATAACAATAAGCGTTATGATAGTAAGCACATATGCCACAGTATAGTTTCCTGATTTTTCAATGCCCTTAAGACCGCCTGAACCGCCTACAATATCCATAGAATTAAGTATCGACCTTATTATCTCACCAAAGCCCAAAGTGACTATGGCAAGATAATCGCCCTTAAGTCTGAGAGCGGGTATACCTATTATAAAGCCGAATACCGCAGCTGTAAGTCCGCCTATTATAAAGGCTATAGGCAGCTCTATAACAGCAGGAAGATCACAGCTTATTGTAAAAAGACAGCCTGCATAGGCGCCTACGGACATAAATCCTGCATGGCCAAGCGTAAGCTCGCCCAGAAAGCCTACAATAAGGTTAAGTGAAACTGCCAGCATAATATTTACAAGAACAGGAACTATAAGGTTCTGAAGCTGTCTGGAAGCCGTTCCTGTTTCTACTAAGGCAAATATAAGCAGATATATGATTATAGCAATAGCCGCATAAATAATATTCTTTTTATTTTTCATAATATACCACCCTTATACCTTAGTTATTCTCTTTCTTCCAAGTATGCCCGTAGGCTTTACAAGAAGAACTATTATAAGCACGGAGAACACAATGGCATCTGCCAACTCAGTTGAAATATACGCCTTTGACATGCTCTCTATGATACCCAGTATTATACCGCCAAGCATGGCTCCCGGAATACTTCCGATACCTCCCAGAACGGCTGCAACGAAGGCCTTTATACCGGGCATAGCGCCTGAATAGGGACCTACAAAGCCGTATGAGCTGACAAAAAGTATACTGGCTATAGCCGCAAGGAAGGAGCCAATGGCAAATGTCAGCGAAATAGTTGTGTTGACATTTACGCCCATAAGCTGAGCAGCGCCCTTGTCCTCAGATACGGCTCTCATCGCCTTGCCAACTCTTGTAAAGTTTATGAAAAGCGCAAGGCATATCATAATAAGTACAGTAACACCTAAGGTCGTTATAGCTTCTCCTGAAAGATGTATTTCACCTAAGGATAATGAAAACTCAGGTATAACGGATTCCACCTTTCTCTGATTTGAGCCGAATATAAGAAGAGCAACGCTCTGCAAAAAATAGCTGACACCGATAGCCGTAATAAGAACGGCAAGAGGAGAAGCATTTCTCAAAGGTCTGTAGGCAATTTTTTCAATAGTGACGCCCAGAACCGTACAGGAAAGCATACATATGACAACAGGAAATATAATGCTCATCACAGGAGAAAGCCCTGCCTTTACCGCTGCCAGAGAAAGAACGTATGCTCCTACCATAATAACATCGCCATGGGCAAAATTAAGCATCTTGGCAATACCGTAAACCATAGTGTAGCCAAGGGCAATAAGTGCATAAATGCTGCCAAGACTTAGGCCATTTATAAACTGCTGTATAAAGTCCATACTACACCTCCCGAATAGAATTAGTGAATAAAATGTTTATCGATTTTTTGCTTATGCAAAACAAAAATTTATATTCTAATACAAAAAAGGGGCTGTTCATTTGCGACAGCCCCTTGTCAAGTCAAGCGGAATAACCGCACGCACTCATAACGGATATGAGATCAGTTCTTAGCTGTATATGCGCCGTTTTCAATAACTGCAACCTTAGCTGACTTATTGGGCTCACCGTTTTCATCAAAGGTCATATCGCCTGTAAGACCATTTAATGTGATCTTAGTCATAGCATCGATAAGAGCTTCGTTTGAAAGATCGCCGCCTGTCTGCTCAACAGCAAGCTTTATTGCATAAATAGCGTCATAGCCGTCTGCTGCAAACTGATCCGGGTCAGCACCGTACTTTTCGTTATACTTCTTTACAAATGCCTGAATTTTCTCATCGGAATCTGTAGGAACGAAAGGTGTAAGGAAAGTACCGCCTTCAATATTTGTAGTATCGCCGTTCAACTGCTTGATAACGCCGTCCCAGCCGTCACAGCCGAACATAGGAAGAGCTAAGCCTAAAGAAGCAGCCTGCTCAGAAACATTTGCGACCTCTGTATAGTAGAAGGGAAGGAACAAGCAGTCAGCACCTGAACTTTTTATCTTAGTAAGCTGAGTCTTGAAATCAACATCTCCTGATGTAAAGGACTCGTCAGCTACTATTTCTCCGCCAAGCTCTGCAAACTTAGCTACGAAAGCATCATGGATACCCTTGCTGTATTCATCTCCGTTGTTGTATATAACAGCTGCCTTTGAAAGACCCTGCTCCTGAATATACTCAGCCATTACCTGACCCTGTAACGGATCTGTAAAGCAAATTCTGAAAGCATTAGGTGTAGCGGTACACTCCTGAGCGGAACCGCTTGGAGTTATCTGAAGAATACCATCGTTTGAGCTTTCGCCGCTTACTGCTATAGAGCATGCGCTTGTAACAGAACCTACAAGCACGTTGATACCCTGATCCATAAGAGTGCTGTATGCATTAACTGACTTCTGCTCATCACACTCATCGTCTTCAAATAAAAGCTCAAGCTGCTTGCCTTCAACACCGCCTGCTTCATTTATCTCTTCAACTGCTATCTCAGCGCCGTTCTTTGTAGATACGCCATAGCTTGCAGCATCTCCTGTAAGAGGACCGATGCCGCCGATCTTTATAACATCGCTTCCATTATCTGCTGACGCATCGCTTCCTGAACCTCCGCAGCCGGTCATAGAAAATATCATTGCACCTGCTAATGTAAGTGCCATTAATTTCTTTAACATATCAATACCCCTGATCCTTTCTGAATATTATTGATCTTCTTCCTTTTCTTCCTTCTTTTCTTCGATCTTTTCCTTTACCTTTTCCTTTAACTCTTCAGCCTTTTCCTTGAGGTCCTCAGCCTTTTCCTTTACGTCTTCAATTATATCGGAAGCAGTTTCCTTAACTGATTCCACAACATTTTCAACCTCAGGAGAATTCATTATCTCTTCAACCTTGTCGGCAACCTCAACAGCAACGCTCTTAGCTGCGTCTACGACCTTATTAACAGAAGATGTTTCCTCAGCGGGAGCTTCCTCAACAGGAGCTTCCTCAGCAGGTGCTTCTTCAA
Source organism: uncultured Clostridia bacterium (assembly GCA_947589405.1). Classification (GTDB taxonomy): domain Bacteria; phylum Bacillota; class Clostridia; order Lachnospirales; family CAG-274; genus CANPXH01. Next base: position 6,522 of record CANQBT010000080.1, read on the forward strand.
CAGGTGCCGCTTCTGCCTTAGGAGCCTTTGAAGGTCTTTCAAGAGTTTCCTTAATACTAAGGCTTATCTTCTTGTTCTCAAGATCAAGCTCTGTGACCTTAGCCTGTATCTCCTGACCTATTTCAAGCTCGTCCTCAGGCTTTTCAACATGCTTGTATGCTATCTGAGAAATATGAACAAGACCGTCAACACCCTCTTCAAGCTCTACAAATGCGCCAAAAGGTACCATTCTTACAACCTTGCCTGTTACTATATTGCCTACAGCATACTTAGTCGCAGCTGTGAGCCATGGATCGGCATTGAGATCCTTAAGGGATAATGATATTTTGCCCTTTTCGGGATTGACATCAAGTACCGTTACCTTTACGCTATCGCCTACGCTGAGTACGTCAGATACCTTCTTTACTCTGCCCCAGCTCATTTCTGAAATATGGATAAGACCGTCTACACCGCCTAAGTCCACAAATGCGCCAAAGTCAACGATACGACTTACAGTACCGTCGATCCTGTCTCCCGGATTGATAGAAGCAAATACCTGAGCTCTCTTTTCGTCTATCTCCTTCTGAGCAAGAGCCTTTCTGCCAAGCACTACTCTTCTCTTTGCTTTATCAAACTCAAGAATCTCAAAATCGAATTCCTTTCCTATAAATGAAGAGAGATCCTCTACATATCTGTTTGAGATCTGTGATGAAGGTATAAATACCCTTACGCCGTCTGAAAGGCCAATCAATCCACCCTTAACCGTATCGGTTACCTTAGCCTTAACTGTTGTGCCATTATTGAAGGCTTCTTCAATAACAGCATAGTTCTTGTCTGCATCCGCCTTTTTCTTGGAGAGCTGAACATTTCCGTCACCGTCATTTACTCTTACTACGAATACTTCAATTTCGTCTCCCGGCTTTACTACATCAGCAGGATTTACATTAGGGTCATCTGAAAAGTCAGCTCTGCTGATTAAACCATCTGACTTATAGCCCAGATTGACAGAAACCTCGCCGGAATCTGACACGCTGATAACAGTACCCTTAACTATGTCGCCTGTTCTTAATGTGACCAGGGAACTGTCGATCATTTCTTCAAAAGATTTGTTGTTTTCAATTTCACTCATAACGCTTACAGCCTCCTTTATTATAACCGATGGTGTGGATGCACCGGCAGTTATACCAATTTTAACATTTTTTTTGAAATTTTGCAACTCTAAATCGTAAATTGTTTCACATAAATATACATTTTTACAATATTTTTTACTAATTTCATACAATTTCCTTGTATTTGAGCTGCTTTTATCTCCCAAAACTATCATAGCTTCAACCTTTTTCGCTATCTCCACAGCCTCCTTTTGTCTGTCGCCTGTGGCGGAACAAATAGTGTTGTATATGTGTATTCTGTCACTTTTACTCTTTAATATATCCATTATTTCATCGAATACATCTGTCTGGAAGGTGGTCTGCACCACAAGTGCATACTCTTTGTCCATATCAGGGCTGAATGCCTGCGCCTCCTCTACGGAATTGAGTATTACGGCGGTGTTGTCACTCCAGCCGTTTATACCTATGACCTCAGGATGCGCACCGTTTCCTACTATTATTATTTCCCTACCCAGCTCATGATAGTTTTCGTTGACTATGTTGTGTATTTTTTTAACAAAAGGACAGGTACAATCCCTGTAGCTTATCCCTCTTTTTTCTATTTCATTATATATAGACGGAGGTACGCCGTGAGAACGTATTATAAGCTCTCCGCCTACAGCCCTATCAAAGTCCTCTGTGACTTTGATGCCCTTCCTTTCAAGATCTCCCGTTACCTCCTTGTTGTGGATAACAGGACCGAAAGTGAATACATTTTTTTCACCGACACGGCTGTAGGCATAGTCTACTGCCCTTCTGACTCCAAAGCAGAAGCCAGCCGTTTTTGCAACAATGATTTCCATGCTCCCTACCCTCTTATTATATTAAGTATTGTATTTTTAACTTCATCTATTGTCATATATGAAGTATCTATAACATGAGCGTCCTCTGCTATTCTCAGCGGATTTATTTCTCTGTTTTTATCATACTCATCTCTTTTTGAAATATCCGCAGCAATAGCGTCATAATTATATGCTATGCCCTTTTCATCAAGCTCATGGCATCTTCTTTTTGCCCTTACATCAACGCTTGCGTCAAGGTATATCTTGACCCTTGCGTCGGGTATGACATTTGTACCTATGTCCCTTCCGTCCATTACTACCTTATTTTCATGGGCAAGCTTTTTCTGAAGAGCTACAAGCATTGCCCTTACGCTGCCTATTGCAGCTACCTTTGACGCACCGTCTGCCACAGCCGGCGTCCTTATCTCCTCCGTCACATCTTTGCCGTTAAGGAATATCCTCTGCATTCCGTCAGAATGCACAAGGCTTATGTCTATGTTGTCAAGAACTGACTCTACAGCCTTATTATCTGCATAATTTATATTATTATTAATACAGTACAGTCCTACTGCTCTGTACATTGCGCCTGTATCGGCATATATATAATCAAGCTCCTTTGCTATAAGCTTCGCTACGGTAGACTTGCCTGAGCCTGCCGGACCGTCTATGGCTACCGCCTCAGACTTTTTTTTTACAAGATCGGGTCTAAGCACTACGGCACCCTTCAGATACACGTGCTCCATATCCTTCTGGGACTTATCTGTATTGATAGTGACCATTACCCTTATGCACATTTCCAGAGAGCCTTTTACATACATCTCCTGCATACAGATAAGGGAAGCCTCAGTTATACCCATTTTCCTCAGAACGACTGCGGGATAAGCTGCATCTATATCCCTTGTTGCGGTAAATACCACAGAAATTATATCCTCAACGGATAAAGAATTTCTTTTTATTATCTCATCAAGCATCAGCTCGGTATTTTGCCATATACATTCCTTTGTATTTTCTTCTATAGTAATTGCTCCTCTTATACAGCAGGACATATGTATTCCTCCTTAGCAGCTTATACCTGCCAGATACCCTGTTGAAAAGGCTATCTGAAGGTTAAACCCTCCTGTTAGACTGTCCACATCTATTACCTCTCCCGCAAAATACAATCCCTCTGTGATTTTTGATGCCATTGTGGAAGGATCTATTTCATCAGCGGATACACCGCCTCTTGTTATGACAGCTTCATTATAGCCTGTAGTGGATACAGCCCTCAGTTTCATATTCTTTATTGTATAGAGAAGCCTTTGTCTTTCTTCTCTTGTTATCGAATTCACCTTTTTATCGGCGTCTATTCCCGTAAGCTCTATTACAACGGGTATAAGTTTTCTGGGAAGCAGATCGTCAAGAGCATTTTTGAAATCCTTGTTTGCATATTTCTTAAAATCCTTCAAAAGTCTTGCGTCCAGTTCCCCATCGTCAAGCGCCGGTTTCAGATCTATGTATATCTCAGGTCTTTCGTCCATTCTGTCATTGATATACGCACTTGCGGTAAGCACAAGAGGACCTGTTATACCCATGTGTGAAAACATCATCTCTCCCATACCGCTGTATATCTTTGCACCTTTTATATTAACCGT
>CANQBT010000081.1 GCA_947589405.1 uncultured Clostridia bacterium
CTTATAAGCAGAGAAAAGCTTAAGGAATATGAGGACAAATCATGTCCAAGCTGCGGCTCATGCTCAGGTATGTACACAGCCAATTCAATGAACTGTCTTTCAGAGGTAATAGGTATGGCTCTTCCCGGAAACGGTACTATACCTGCTGTATACGGCGACAGAATAGGTCTTGCAAAGCATGCGGGAATGCAGATAATGAAGCTTGTTGAAAAGGACATAAAGCCAAGAGATATTATGAACGAAAAGGCATTTAAAAACGCCCTTACAATGGATATGGCATTAGGCTGCTCAACAAACTCTATGCTTCACCTTCCTGCAATAGCTCATGAAGCAGGTGTTGAGATAAATCTTGATATAGCAAATGAAATAAGCTCCAAGACTCCTAACCTCTGCCATCTTGCTCCCGCAGGTCCTAACTATATTGAGGAGTTGAATCTTGTAGGCGGCATTCCTGCCGTTATGGCTGAGATAAATAAGCTTGGCTTACTTGAGCTTGACAATCCTACAGTTACATTAAAGACCGTAGGCGAAAATATAGAGGGAATAGAAGGGGCTGACGGCACTATTATAAGAAAGGTCGATAACCCATATTCCACAACAGGCGGTATTGCCGTATTAAGAGGAAATATAGCAAAGGACGGCTGTGTTGTAAAGAGAAGCGCTGTCGCTCCCGAAATGCTTAAACACAAGGGTCCCGCAAGAGTGTTTACATCAGAGGAGGACGCCATTGCGGCTATATTCGGCGGCAAGATAGTGAAGGGTGATGTTGTGGTCATCACATACGAGGGTCCCAAAGGCGGTCCCGGCATGAGAGAAATGCTTTCACCTACATCTGCTCTTGCAGGCATGAAGCTTGATAAGGAGGTCGCTCTTATTACAGACGGACGTTTCAGCGGAGCGTCAAGAGGAGCAAGCATAGGTCATGTATCTCCCGAAGCTGCCGCAGGCGGAAATATAGGTCTTGTGCGTGAAGGCGATATTATAGACATAGATATTAACGGCGGTAATATAAACGTAGAGGTAAGCGATGAAGAGCTTGAAGCAAGAAGAAAGGAATGGGTAATACCCGAGCCTAAGATAAAGACAGGCTATCTTTCAAGATATGCAAAGCTTGTAAGCTCAGCAGACAAGGGCGCTGTGTTGAACTAGATCGATAAAAAAGGAGGATGTTACAGTGAAGAAATTTATATGTGTTTTATTATCAATAATAACTGTTTTAAGTTTTACAGCTGTTCCTACATTTGCCATACAAGAGGATGTAAAGGCAGCTTATACAAACGAGCTTGAATGGCTTAAAATATCCAATGGATATGATCCCAATGATATGTGGGGTTATCAAATAGAATACTGTGTTTATGATATTAATAAGGACGGTATAAAGGAGCTGATAGTAAAAATGGGAACCTGTGAGGCAGATTATATATATAGGTTCTACAGCTGTGAATATGGCAAAATTATTTCTCTCGGAACTTGCGACGCAGGCGATTCCGCTCTTTACGAATGCGATATAAACGGCATATTCATACATCGTGGACATATGGGCGTCGAAACACTTACAAGAGTTTCAAAGAACGGACACAGCCTTACTTCAACGCAGATATTTGAGTATGACCTTAATCAGTTAATTATGAAGGGTATAGATGCGGATTATCACTATCCCGAAAGATATATTGAAATGTATAATGCTAACGACTATTCGGGCTTATATTGATTTTAGCGGAGGTACTTATGTTATTGAACGGTTCTGAAATATTGGTAGAGTGCCTTAAGGAACAGGGTGTAGACACTATATTCGGCTATCCCGGCGGCGCTGTACTGAATATATACGATGCTTTATACAAGCATCAGCATGAAATAAAACACTATCTCACATCACACGAGCAAGGCGCTGCTCATGCGGCAGACGGCTATGCAAGGGCTACAGGCAAGGTAGGCGTGTGTCTTGCTACAAGCGGTCCCGGCGCCTGTAATCTTGTAACGGGTATAGCTACTGCATATATGGACAGCGTGCCTATGGTCGCTATTACAGGCAATGTTGCCAATTCCTATTTGGGAAGGGACAGCTTCCAAGAGGTGGATATTACAGGCATTACCATGCCTATAACAAAGCACAACTTTCTTGTAAAGGACGTTACAAAGCTTGCGGATACTGTAAGGAAGGCATTCTGGATAGCCAGAAAGGGACGTCCCGGTCCTGTTCTCATAGATATTACAAAGGACGTTACTGCGGCTATGTGCGAGTATACTCCAAAGGAGCCTATTCCTGTTGAAAAGAGGGTAAACACCATTACGGAGGAGGATCTTGCAGAGGCAATCGAGCTTATACACAATGCCGAAAAGCCCTTCCTCTACTGCGGCGGCGGCTGTATAAATGCCGAAGCTACAGATGAGATAATAAAGCTTATAGAGAGTCAGGATATGCCTGTTTCATGCTCAGCTATGGGTCTTGGAACAGTCCCTGCGGATCACCCTAACTACACCGGTATGATAGGTATGCACGGCACAAAGACATCTAATCTTCTTGCCAACGAATGCGACCTTATCATAGCTATGGGCGCACGCTTCAGCGACAGAGTTGCAACTAATTTCAAGACATTTGCTCCCAATGCAAAGGTACTCCATATAGATATAGACCCTGCCGAGATAAGCAAAAACGTACCTGCCTACTGTGCCGTAATAGGCGATGTAAACGAGGTATGCAAGAGAATAAACGAACGTCTTGAAAAGAAGGAGAGAAAGGAATGGCTCTCTGAGGTAGATAAATACAAGGCAGAATATCCTCTTAAGTATGTACATGACGGCACTCTTAAGCCTCAGTATATAATGGAGAGAATAAACGCCATATGCAAGGGTGAGGAAATAATAGTTACAGAGGTAGGTCAGCACCAGATGTGGGCATGCCAGTTCATAGAGAATAAATATCCCAGACACTTCCTTTCATCAGGCGGTCTTGGCACAATGGGCTACGGCTTAGGCGCTGCCATAGGCGCAAAGGTAGGTCAGCCCGACAAGGTAGTGTTCAATATTGCAGGTGACGGCTGCTTCTATATGAACCATATTGAAATGGCTACGGCTGTTGCCAACGATATACCTATTATAGAAATAGTTATAAACAACCACGTTCTTGGTATGGTAAGGCAATGGCAGGATCTTTTCTATGACGCAAGGTATTCACAGACCAATCTTGACAAGGCTACAGACTTTATAAAGCTTGGCGAGGCTTATAAGGCAGTTACATACAATGTAACAAAGCCTGAGCAGGTGGACGAGGCTATAAAGGGCGCTATTGCCGGCGGCAAGCCTGCCCTTATAGTATGCGAAATAGACAGAGATGAAAAGGTATTCCCAATGATACCTGCCGGTGAAAGTATCGAAAGCATGATAACTCTTGACGAATACCAAGAAAATTAAAAATTAAAAATTAAAATCGTTAGTAAGCAACGCTTTTTCGTAAGCTGTTTACTGTTCCGATCCATATTTTCTGTCTGAATATTATTTCGACAGTCTGAGCGCAGCCAAAATGTTTTTGGCTGCGCTTATCAATTTAACAAAAAAATAAATGCTGAGAATATATTTCCTCAACATTTATTACATGTAAGCCGCAGACTGTGAATTTTTATATTCTAAGGTCTGTTACTTGAATTTTTTCCAGTATTCCTCTGTTTTGCCCTTTTCAAGGGCTTCCAGATACTCGTCTGCTATATCAAATATCTCGCTTTCATCTTCTATGCCAAATTTGGCATTGTTACCCGAAACATATACATTCGGCTTCTTAGCCGAACTGTTAAGCCATTTTCTAAAACCCTGCTCCCATATATCGGCGCCCTCCTTGCCTATTTCATCATAACATATAAGCTCTTCCTTCACCTCATATATGAAGTCCTCAATATTCATTTTGATCAAAGCCTTCCCCTCCTAACAGCTTAAGTCCAAAGTAATTATATGCAGTCATAGTGGCAACTCTGCCTCTTGGCGTTCTCTTAATAAAGCCCTGCTGTATGAGATAGGGTTCATATACGTCCTCTATTGTTTCCGCTTCCTCGCCTATGGATACAGCCAGAGTTTCAAGACCTACGGGACCTCCGTCAAATTTCTCTATCATACAGCGCAGCAATTCCTTATCTATAATATCCAAACCGTTTCTGTCCACCTCAAGTATATCAAGGCTTTCCTTTGCGACCTCTTCGGTAATGGCGCCCCCATATTTCACCTGAGCAAAATCCCTTACTCTCTTTAAAAGCCTGTTGGCAATACGAGGAGTACCTCTTGAACGCCTTGCCAGCTCATAGGCACCCTTGTTGTCTATCTCTATATTGAGCACATTGGCAGAACGCTTCACTATCTCAGCCAGCTCATCGGCAGTATACAGCTCCAGACGACTTATAACGCCGAACCTATCCCTTAGCGGCGCTGTCAGAAGTCCTATCCTTGTGGTAGCGCCTACAAGAGTAAACTTCGGCAGCTCTATCCTTATGCTCTTGGCATCTGTACCCTTGCCTATTACTATATCCAGCACATAGTCCTCCATAGCAGGGTAGAGCACCTCCTCTATAAGCCTGTTTACTCTGTGTATCTCATCTATAAAGAGTATATCTCCCTCATTTAGGTTATTGAGTATGGCAGCCATATCGCCGGGACGTTCTATTGCAGGTCCCGATGTCACCTTTATATGTGTGTTCATCTCATTTGCAATAATATTGGCAAGAGTGGTCTTTCCCAAGCCGGGAGGTCCGTACAAAAGCACATGGTCAAGGCTTTCACCTCTCTGCTTTGCCGCCTCCATGTATACTCTCATGTTTTCCTTTAGCTTAGTCTGTCCCACATAGGTATCAAGACTCATAGGTCTTAGACTAAGCTCTGTTTCCCTGTCATCGGGACGCATATCGGGAGTTATTATTCTGTTGTCGCCTGTGTTCAAAATTCTCTTTTCCATAAGTCACCCTTAGTACAAGGCCTTTAAGGCCAGCTTTATAATATCTCCGCTTGTCATTCCGTCTTTATATACAGCGTCTACAGCCTTTGCCGCTTCGGTCCTGCTGTAGCCCAGCACGATAAGTCCCGCAAGAGCATCGCTCTTTTCGGAGCTGTCTGAAACAGCTGTGGTATATACTGTGCCTTGATCTGTATTTTCCGAATTTGACACCTTGTCCCTTAGCTCAAGAGCTATTCTCTCCGCCATTTTTTTGCCTACGCCCTTTCCTGAGGACAATGTTTTTATATCATTTGAAACTACCGCAAGGGCAATTTCCGCAGGGCTTAATACGGAAAGCACCGCCAACGCTCCCTTAGGGCCTACGCCGTTTACTCCTATAAGCATATTGAACATATCAAGCTCTTCTCTGCTCATAAAGCCAAAAAGAGTAATACCGTCCTCCTTAACGCTCATATATGTAAATATTTTTACCGTTTCGTTAATATGGGGAAGTCTTGCGGCTGTTTTTGACGAAACGCCTATATTATAGCCTATACCGTTGTTTTCTACAATTATAGAATCAATTCCTATGTATACAAGCTCTCCCCTTATATAGCTTATCATAACATCACCCGTTCATTGCATATCAAAGGATATGCCTTTTATTTTCTGTATTTTTCAGGCTCGGTATCATAGAGGTTATTGCCCTCGCTGTCTATAATGACTATGCCCGGAAAGTTTTCCACTTCAAGGCGGTGTATCGCCTCCGAACCCAGATCCTCATAGGCAACGACATCACATTTCTTAACGCATTCGCTCAAAAGTGCTCCGGCTCCGCCTACAGCGCCTATATATACGGCTCCGTATTTTTTCATAGCGTCTATGACAGCGGAATTTCTGGCGCCCTTGCCTATCATGCAGGTAAGCCCCAGCTCTATTGTCTTGGGAGAATAGGCGTCCATTCTGTAGCTTGTGGTAGGGCCTACCGAGCCTATAGGCTCTCCGGGCTTAGCAGGAGCAGGCCCTGCAAAGTATATTGTCTGATCCTTAAGATCTACAGGCAGGGCTATTCCCTTTTCCAGATTTTCAAGCATTCTCTTGTGTGCCGCATCTCTTGCGGTATATATGACACCTGTTATATATACCATATCTCCTGCCTTTAGGCTTCGTGCCTTTTCTCTTGTTATGGGAGTAGTTATATTTATATTCATATTCATTTTCCCCTTTTATTTAGCTTCATAGAGATAGTAAGTAAAGTCACAGCCTTCAAATCTCTGCTGATGCTGTGCAACAAGATCATAGTTATTCACAAGAGCAGGTGTACTGTCCGATCCCGAATCGGAATTACGGCGAACAACTACAAATTGAACGTCCTTATTCTCCATAGCGGAGATCTGAGTCTGTATATTGAGAGGATAGTCGTAATCGGATATATTCTGCTTCTGGAAAAATCTCACATTCGGCACAATATCCGCTGCCGTATAGAAGCCTCCGTCAAGGAAATTATAGTTGAGCAGAGTAGGCTCGTCTGTTTTTGATCTCATTATCATAGCAAATTTATCCTGTGCGCTTACATATTCTATAAAAGGCCTTGTTTCCTTATAATTGTTATTGTAATGCGCCGTAACTGCCACACTAAGCACAGCAAGAGCGGCAACAACGCTTTGCTTCACATTTATATTCATCTCTTTAATTATATATACTGCGCTTATTATACCAAAAACAGTAAAAGCACAGAATGCCATATAATAATATGCCTGTGATGAGCTGGCAAAAGCGCCGTAATTAATGAGAAGGAAAGAAAGCACAAGTCCCAAAGCGCCCCATCTGTTTATGAATTTTCTTGTAAATGCAAATGAAGAAAGTCCCAGCACCATTACAGCTGTGCAGAACCAATTACCATTCCAGCTGTTTATAATATTTCTGATAGTTTTGTGTATGCCATCTATATCCAGCCTTATAGGCGAATACTTGCTGTTGAAGGCTATCACTTCAAAAAATCCGCCTATGCTGCCGCTTATTGCAAGCCATATGAACACAGGCACAATAATGGTAAAAGCGCCTAAAACCGTTGCGACCAAGTTTTCTATAAGGCGGTTATAATCTTTCCTTACCAGATACATAACAAATACACAGGCGCCAAGCCCTACAAAAAACATGGTTACATTGAACTTCATCATAAGTATAATGCCGCCAAGAGCGCCGTTTATAAACATATATTTGCTTTCATACTTGTTTTCTTTGAATATAAGAAGGAAATAATAAAAGCTCATCATAATAAAAGGCGTCATAAATTCCTCACATGTACCGCCGTATCTCATAAAGCTGCCGTTGTATATAATAACAGGCAAAAGGCATACGCACAGCAAGGAAAGATTTTTGCTGAGATAGAGCCTTGATATTTTATATGCAAATATAAAAGTAAGCGCAGAAAGCAAGCCTTCGATGAAATATGCACCGTGAAGGTTATGAGTATTTATAAGATAGCCTATGCCGTACATAAGATAGAACAGCGGGCCTTTTTGCTCGAAAAGGTCTTTATATATAGCCTTTCCGTTGAATATGCCTTTACCCATAGTATAATAGGACTGTGTATCCACCCAATCGTTGAGAAGATAGAGTGGTGATGATTTTGTGCATATCATCATAAGAGCAAAAGCAAAGGCTGTTATTGCTGTATAAAGGACTGCATTTTCCCTGTTGAGCAGCAGCTTTTTGTCAAATACTGCAAAATAGAGAACCGCAAGCTGAAGTATAAGCATAAACAATATATTCTCCGCCATAACGGTACCCGTAAGCAGCGTCATGATAATATAGAAGCAAAGATACCACTCTTTGTTTTCAACCTTTGATATGCGCACAAAGCACAATGAAATGACAACAAAAAGTATAAGCAGAAGTATTTCTCCGAAATATATGCGGCTATTTGAAAGAGTAAGGGAATCTATCCTTAAATGTCCCTTGCCGTGATAATCCACTACAAATTCCACACCGCTATCATACATATCGCAGGGAAGCTCAAATTTAATATTGGCTGATGTCTTGTCTGCAGGCAGCTCGCCTTCTCCCACAACACCGCCGCCTTTAAATACTGTGACACGCATGTAATTGCTGCTGTCGGCTTCGTATTTTACATTTATATTGTATTTGCCCTTTCTGAGAGAAAGATAAGGTCCGTACATAACGGTACCGCTGCTGCCGTTATCTATTTCGTAGCTGTTGTTCATTCCTCCCGTTACGTTCATATTCTTAAGGGGTATATTGCATCTGAAGAACATTCCGTATATAAAGGCTATAAATATCAATATTGCGCCTATTATAATTATGATACCCTGTTTTTTATCCATTTTCATACTATTCTACCTCGTTTATTACTGATTTTATTATAAATCTGGGTCTGTGCTTTGTCTCCTTATACATCTTGCCTATATATTCGCCTATAACGCCTATTGAAAGCAGCTGTATACCGCCTATGAGCCATATTGACGCCATAAGTGATGACCAGCCTGCAACAGAGCCTCCGCTTATCTTTACAACAATGCTGTATACAAGGAATATTACGCTGAGAATACATATCAATGAACCAAGATCTATAATAAGTCTTATGGGCTTTATGGAAAATGAAGTGATGCCGTCAAAAGCAAATGACAACATTTTCTTGAGAGGATATTTGCTTTCTCCCGCAAATCTCTCAGCCCTTTCGTATTCCACAATACCTGATGGATAACCTATTTCCGGCACGATACCTCTTAAGAAAAGATTGACCTCGCCAAACTGAGCAAGACCCTCAAGTGCTCTTTTGCTCATAAGTCTATAGTCCGCATGGTTGAAAACTATATTTGCGCCCATGAGCTTCATAAGCTTGTAAAATGCCTCAGCGGTAAATTTCTTGAAAAATGTGTCTGTAGCTCTTGAGCTTCTTACTCCGTACACCACATCACAGCCTTCATAGTACTTGTCCACCATAGCATCGATGGCGTTTATGTCGTCCTGAAGGTCTGCGTCCATAGAGATGACCATATCCGCCCAGTTCTTAGCAGTCATAAGACCTGCCAAAAGAGCGTTCTGATGACCTCTGTTGCGTGACAGATCGACGCCGCTGAAAAGCTTATCTTCCGAATGCAATTTCTGTATTATTTCCCACGTCCTGTCTGTAGAACCGTCGTTTACAAACATGACCCGACTTTTTTCGCTTATTTTCCCTTGAGAAATAAGGCTCTCCATTTTCACCTTCATTCTTTTGGAGGTTTCCGGGAGTACCTCCTCCTCCTTGTAGCAGGGAATAACTACATATAAAATATCCGACATGCTATACCTCCTCCTCTTGCTTATATTCGGTCTCGGTATAAGTAAGGCTGTCATAAAGCCTGAATAATCCATATATTCCTACTGCTGCGGCAAATGAGAGCAAAGCCCAGCTGTCTATCTTATTGTCAAAGACAAATGCTGACATGCTCAATGAGGACACCATTTCAATAATAAGCAGTATCCATATATTTTTCTTATTGGGAACAACAGCAAGGAGAGTAAAAATAACTCCCATATAATAATATCTTTCATGCATATGAGGTAATATAAAGGGCATAAGTACCGTAAAGAAGGCTATACCGACAATAACGGCAGACGGAGTAAGTCTGCATTGCTTTATAAGCATATAATACATAAACGTAAGCACTACGCTACCTGCGAAAAAGATAGCTGCACGTGGTATCTCAGGATAACCTACATCCTTTATAAACGCCCAGAAATTAGCAACAGAAAGAGAAAGCTCGCTGTATTCCGTGCTCTGATTTAAATATACTCCTATTATCCGTATTATATTATCGCCAAATAATACGGCAG
>CANQBT010000082.1 GCA_947589405.1 uncultured Clostridia bacterium
CAAGAGCAGATACCATAGCTTCCGTAAATGTATGCTCCTGCATAAATTTAGTGTGAATAAGGGGTGTATTCACGCCTTTTGAAACAAGCCTTCCCGCTATTTCATGAGTACGCTCTGATGTAGAGCTGTGTCTGAAGCCTCCTGTGTCGGTAAGTATACCGGCGTAAATAGCTGAAGCTATGTCCACATCTATATCCACAATATTGCATATGAGTTCATACACGACCTCAGACGCTGAGGACGCCTTGCCGTTTACGATATTGTGCTGTGCAAAATAATTATTGCTTATATGGTGATCTATATTATAGGTCTTATCGGCGCTGTCAAAAATTTTTACAGCCTTTCCCAATCTTTCCTTATCACCGCAATCAAGAGCAAAGAATATTTCAGGTTCGTCTATATCTGAATAATTGCCTTCGTATATATATTCCTTACCCTTGAGCACATTAAATTTTTCAGGATATTCCTCCAGAAATATTACGGGAGTTTTCCCAAGCTTAGCCATAGCCAGAGCAAAGCCAAAGCATGAGCCTACTGCGTCCCCATCGGGATTAACGTGACCTGCAATATATATAGTCTGTACATGTTCTATATCTCTTAATATGGAATTTTCGTACATTTCAGTCCTCCCTGTTTATGTCCTTTATGATTTTATCGATCCTGAAGCTGTATTCCAGAGAATCGTCCAGAATAAACCTGAACTCAGGAGTTATTCTCAGATTTATTCTGTTTGCAATAAGGCTCCTGATATAGCCGGAAGCATTTTTAATGACCTCCATTACCTCCGCCTTTTTCTCATCATCTCCCAGAACACTTACATACACCTTGCAATATTTAAGGTCGTTTGTAGTATCTACCTTTATGACAGATGTAATAACGCCTATTCTGGGATCCTTCATATCGGCTCTGAATATTTCCGAAAGCTCTTTTTTGATCTCGTCATTTATACGGATCATTCTGCTGCTGTTTTTTTTCATTACTGCTTTATTTCCTCCATAACAAAGGCTTCCACAATATCGCCTTCCTTGATGTCATTGAATTTGTTAAAGAGAAGACCGCACTCATAGCCTGAATTTACTTCCTTTACATCGTCCTTGAAGCGTCTGAGAGTGGCAAGCTCACCATCGTATACCACAACACCGTCTCTTATTATTCTGACCTGAGCATTTCTTACAAACTTGCCGTCTGTTACATAGGAACCGCCAATAGTGCCTACGCCGCTTGCCTTGAAAAGCTGCCTTATCTCCGCATGACCTATAACCTTTTCTTCATATACGGGATCAAGCATACCCTTCATAGCCGCCGTAATATCGTCTATAGCATTGTATATAACTCTGTACAATCTTATATCTACCTTCTGATCCTCCGCAACGCTCTTTGCGGAAGCTTCAGGCCTTACATTAAAGCCTATTATAATGGCATTTGAAGCGCTGGCAAGCATAACGTCAGACTCTGTAACAGCGCCTACGCCGCCATGTATGGTCCTTATTCTTACCTCGTCATTGGAAAGCTTTTCAAGACTTGCCCTTACCGCTTCGACTGAGCCCTGAACATCGGCCTTTATTACAATATTAAGCTCCTTTATATTACCGCTCTGTATCTGTGAGAAAAGGTCGTCAAGGCTTACCTTCTGGGGAGTTTCCTTTATAAGCTCTTCTCTGCTCTTTGCTATAACGGATTCCGCAAGCTGCCTTGCCTTCTTTTCGTTTTCTGCCGCATAGAACATATCTCCTGCCATAGGCACTTCGCTTAAGCCCAGTATCTCAACAGGCATTGAAGGACCTGCCTTCTTAACCTTCTGTCCCTTGTCGTTCATCATGGCTCTTACTCTGCCATAGGCGCTGCCTGCCACAATGGGATCGCCAACGCACAATGTACCGCTCTGCACAAGAACTGTTGCTACCGCTCCTCTTCCCTTGTCAAGCTGTGCTTCTATAATATTTCCCCTTGCCTTTTTGTTGGGGTTTGCTTTAAGCTCCTTCATCTCTGATACAAGAACGATCATTTCCAGAAGGTTGTCAAGACCCTCCTTGCTTACGGCAGAAACGGGAACGCATATTGTTTCTCCGCCCCAATCCTCAGCAACAAGGCCGTATTCCACAAGCTCCTGCTTTACTCTGTCGGGATTTGCGCCTGGCTTATCTATTTTATTTATTGCAACTATTATTTCTACGCCGGCAGCCTTAGCATGATTGATGGCTTCTACAGTCTGTGGCATAACGCCGTCGTCTGCCGCTACAACAAGTATAGCTATATCCGTTACCTGAGCACCTCTCATTCTCATTGCCGTAAATGCCTCATGTCCCGGTGTATCCAAAAAAGTGATCGGTTTGCCCTTTATAGATACTGTATAGGCACCTATATGCTGTGTTATTCCGCCTGCTTCACTTGCTGTGACATGTGAATGTCTTATTGCGTCCAGAAGAGATGTTTTGCCATGATCAACATGACCCATAACAACTACTACGGGAGGTCTTTCAAGAAGATCCTCTTCCCTGTCCTCTTCCTCTCTGAAGGCCTCCTCAAGAAGGTCGGGGACCTCTTCCTTTTCTACTATGATGTCCATTTCTTCGCATATTGCCTCAGCAACGCCAAATTCTATTTCCTGATTTATCGTTGCCATTATTCCCCTTGTCATAAGACGCATTACTATATCGGAAGGGTTCTTGCCTGTTTTTTCAGCCAGCTCCTTTACGGTAACGGTATCTCCTATCTGTACTACCAATATGCCGTCATCTGTATCTTCGGCAGGAACGGCTTCTGTTTCCTGATCATCATGGCGTCTGTTCTTTTTATTCTTTTTGTTCCTTTTCTTTTTGACAGGAGCCTCATTCTCGGCTTTCTCTTTTTCAGGCTCAGAAGGCTTTTCCTCAGGCTTTTTATCGCCCTCCGTAAGAATTTCAATTACATCATCTGCAACACTTTCATCAATAGTGCTCATATGATTCTTGACCTCTACGCCAAGCTCTCTAAGCCTTTCTATAAGCTCCTTACTGTTAATTTCCAATGTCTTTGCCAATTCATGTACTCTCATTTTAGACAATAGAAGCACCTCCTATACATACAGGGATAAATCCCGGCAATAATTACATATTCAGATCCATTTCTGTTTTCAGCTTCTCTGCAAAGTTCTTGTCTGTCACAGCGAAAACCGAACGATTATATTTACCTATTGCTGAACTCAATTCTTCCTTTGTAAAACGTATTACATATGGTATATTATAATACTCGCAGCTGTTTCTGATTTTTTTCTTAGTATTGTCAGAAGCATTCTCTGCTATTATTACCAGATGAGCTTTTTCCTTTGAAATGAGTTCTTTGACAATTTCCCCCGTAGTCATTTTACCAGCTCTCTGACACAGCGACATCATAGACCTTATTCCTCTGGTAATCATCTTGCCGCCCTCTCAAGCTGAGTTTTCAGCTCATCGTATATTTCTGAAGGGACCGCAGATTTAAATGACCTTTCCAATCCCTTGTTTTTAAAAGCTTTTTCAAGACAATCGGCGCTGTTGCATATATAAGCGCCTCTTCCGGGCTTTTTCCCTGTAGTGTCAAGAGAAAAAACGCCCTCGTCATTACGCACTATTCTTATAAGCTCCTTTTTATTTTTCATTTCCTGACAGCCTGTGCATTTTCGCATAGGAACTTTTTTCTTGATCATAGGCTATGACCTCTTTCAGATTTTTTATTCATCGTCCTCAGCTTCATCGTCCTGCTCTTCGCCGTCTATATTTTCAAAGTCGATGAAATCTGTGGAACGAGCCTGTGTTTCACTCTTAATATCTATTTTCCAACCTGTAAGCTTGGCTGCAAGTCTTACATTCTGACCCTCCTTGCCTATAGCAAGAGAAAGCATTGAATCGGGAACGACTACTTTTGCTGCCTTTTCCTCTTCGTTTTCTGATATTTCAACAGCAAGCACCTTAGAAGGTCTGAGTGCGGAAGCAATGTATTCCGCAGGGTCCTCGCTCCATGGTATTATGTCTATTTTCTCACCGTTAAGTTCATTGACTATTGCGTCAACTCTTGAACCGTTCTGACCTACACAGGCGCCTACGGCATCTACACCCTCTACGTTTGATGTAACAGCCATCTTTGCTCTGGAGCCTGCCTCTCTGGCGATCCCCTTTATCTCAACTGTGCCGTCGAATACTTCGGGAGATTCCAGCTCAAAAAGCCTTTTGATAAGCTCATAATGAGTTCTGGAAACTTTTATCTGAGGATCCTTGCTTGTTTTTACCACCTTGAGGATATATACCTTTATTCTCTGGTTAAAGCTGTATTTTTCACCGGGTATCTGTTCTGAGAGAGAAAGTACGGCGTCCATTTTTCCAAGCTTAACAATAACATTGCCCCTGCTGTCTGTTCTCTGAACTATGGCGGTATCGCATTCTCTTTCCTTTGCGGCAAATTCACCGAATATCTTTTCTCTTTCCGCTTCTCTGAGCTTCTGCACAACTATCTGCTTTGCGCTCTGAGCTGCGCTTCTTCCAAAATCTGTGGGAGTAACATCTTTATCGACAAAGTCACCCAGTTCATAGATCGGGTTGAGCTTTTGGGCATCTTCAAGAGAGATCTCTATAAAGTCATCAAATACCTCTTCCACTACCTCTCTCTGGGCATAGGCTTTCATCTCGCCTGTTTCTCTGTCGACCTCGACCCTTATGTTTGAATAATTTCCATATTGCTTTTTGCAGGCTGTAACAAGAGAATTTTCAATAGCCTCAAAAATTACTTCCTTGTCTATACCCTTTTCCTTTTCAATTAGCCCAAGTGCCATTATCAACTCTTTACCGTTCATGAAAAATTTCCTCCTTCTACAAAATGACGGCCAGTCTTGTAGCAGCCACATTTTTTCTGTCAAATGACAGATCGCTGCCCGATTCATCTGTAATAACTATATTGTTGTCTATAAGTCCTACAAGCGTCCCGGTAAATTCCTTATTACCGTCAACAGCCTTGTAAAGCTTTACCTCAACCATTTTCCCTTTATATTTTATATATTCTTTGTCTCTTTTAAGCACCCTGTCTATACCGGGAGAGCTTACCTCCATTATATACGGCTGTTCTGTCAGATCATCGCCAAGAAGCTTATCCAGCTGTCTGCTGACCGCTTCACAGTCACCTATAGTGATACCGCCTTCCTTGTCTATATAGAGTCTCAGATACCATTGAGGCCCTTCCTTTACAAACTCACAGTCCACAAATTCAAAGCCCTTTTCCTCAAGTATAGGCATCGATGTTTCCTCTACAAGCTTAACTATTTCCTTTGCCTGCACCAGATTACCTCCATTTGTCATCAATATAAAACGAGAGCGGGATGACCCACTCTCTGACTGACTTCTCTGTAACAATGACATTATACCAGTATTATCCATATATTTCAAGTATTTTTTTATAATTTTTGAATATTTTTTTTTAAATATATTAAAATAATATAAAAAAAGCAAAAGGGAGAGATAAGCATGAGAGTCAGAACAAGAAAGCCCTGTTCATATTTTACTCCTATAGACGATATGTCATCGGAAACAAAATGCAGCCGATGCGTATACTATTCATCAAGAAACTGCATAAAAAACAAACTTGACGAAATTAATTATCCCGATGATGATTTTTATTGAAAATTCCCCAAAATATGTTAAAATAAATTTAACAATTTATTTTAAGGGGGAACAGTATGATAAAAATACTTGCCGACAGCGGCTGCGATCTTACTGATGATTATAAAAAACGTTCAGATATAAAAACGATTCCTCTAACTCTCCAGCTTGGCAGCAAAGTATATTCAGATGATGAAGCTCTGGATACGGACGCTTTCAGGAAAGAACTCCTTATCCATAAAAAGGACAGGAAAACATCTGCTCCGTCTCCCGGACTTTTTGCCGAAAATATACAGGCAGATGTTCCTAATTTCATCGTCACAATGTCTGCCGGCGTCAGCGGTTCCTACAACAGCGCTGTAAGCGGAGCAAAAATGTACTGCGAAGAGCATGGCAAAAAGGACGTCTATGTTGTTGACAGTATGAGCGCTTCGACAGGAGAAATACTTATTGTAAAAAAGCTTCTGGAGCTTGCCGAAACAGGCATGGGTTTTGAAGAGATAAAGTCGGAAATATGCAAATTCAGGGATAATATAAAGACCTACTTTATACTTGAAAACTATGATACCTTTGTAGATTCAGGGAGGCTCAATCCATATGTTGCAAGGATCGCTAAAATGCTGAATATAATTCCCATATGCGGCGCAGAAAACGGAAAAGCCGTATTAAAAGGTCAGGCAAGAGGAGAAAAAAAGGCATATGAAAAGCTTCTTAACTTTATAGAAAATGAAAAAGTAAATACAGAAGAACGGACTCTTGCCATAAACCATATAGGCTGTCCCGAAAAGGCAGAGCGTGCAAGAAAACTTATTATGGATAAATTCAGATTCAAGGACTATATAATAATACCGAAAGCAACCGGACTATGTTCTCTGTATGCCGATATAAACGGACTGATTATAGCATTCTGACAAAAAGGGGCTGACAACAGCCCCTTTCAAGCGTGTCGATAAAATCGACACGCTTGAAAGAAATGCCTAAAGACATTTCTTTCAGTTAGCTAAGGTAGGGACCAGCCGTGTTTTCTGCAATTTAAGTATAAATGCTTAAATTACAGAAAAGTCCCTGTCCTCAGAGGGAATGAATCCCTCTTGCGGATTAAAGTCTGCGACGCTTTTTGTAAGCTGTTCACTACTTCAATTTTTATTTGCTGTCTTAATGTAATTTTTTCGACAATCTGAAAGGGGCTGACAACAGCCCCTTTTATACTTGACTTATATGATCAAATTTCTGCAAATTCCATTGATCGGACAGTAGAGAAGCTTCTCACAATATTTCGGGATCGTATACATTTTAGCTGTGACTTCTGCCAATTCCGTTATCATTTTGGGGACCGTGAAGAGAATTATCCCTTTCGATAACAGCCTGCGTAAGTCCCGAAGTATTTGTATTTCCGCCTTGCAGTACAGACAAAGAAGTATTCTGTACCAAAGGATTCGGCACATTTATATGATTTCTGTCTATAAAATATTTATCATCGGAATCCAGCTCCTTGCCGGAGGCAGCTCTTGCATTTATTCTGAGAGCATTGTTCAGATCATATAATGATTTGTTTTCTTTTTCTCTTTTTTCTTTATCATGTACACTTTTTTTATATTCGGCTACAGCCGCTTCATTTGCGTCTATAGTGCTTTGTCTGGATATTCTTTTACGCCAATCGGGAAATGTTTTTACCTCAGGCTTTGCCTCAAGCTCTTCACCGTATGTCATTTGTACAGGCAAATAGCCTGCGCCTGTTTTTATACCTACAAAGGGTATTTTTTTTGTGCCGTTTGGAGCAGTTTCCCATTCATCGGGATGAGCCATTTTTACAAATGCCTCTCTTACCTTAGTGATGTTGCTATTGATATTGGCGCTGTGGGAAATGATCTTGATGTTCTGGTCGGTAAGCTCGCCCTTTATGCCGGTGACCTCACGCAAAGACTTCTTTTCCCCGTCTATATCCATGTATATATTGTCAATATCAACATTGGGACCGTTTCTTTTTATGGCATTGAGAAATGTTACATTATCGCTTATGTCGTCAAAGCTCAATTCCAGATTAGGAATATTTTTGCTTAAATCCTTAAGATTTTCACGTCCTATCTCTATCACATTGTTATTGAGCATATTGGCATATGTATCCGCTGCCTGATTGTATTTTTCGGCATTTGGTTTCAGAGTCTCGTAATATCCCGTATTGATTTCCTTCTGGCGGTTATTGTAATTCTCCAGATTCTGATTTAATAAACTTTCTATTCGTCTTCCGATACTGCCGTACTGACTATTGACAGAGAACGTTACTCTTCTTTCAATTTCCTCCTTTATTGTTTTGAGCTTATAACCATTGGGACTGTTAAGCACATGATTTTCTATGGCTTCTCTGCTGTTTTCCTCCTCCTGACTTTCACCTGTCATACCGTTTTCGTCAGGTATATTCAGCAATATTTCGGGAGAAAACGGGATCTTGCTGTCTGACGCCTCTTTCATATATAGGCTATAAAAGTCATTCAAAAGCTGTGAATTCGGCAAATTTTGTATATTGTCTATATAGGCTGCATCGGGGTCTGTTATTTCCTGCTGTGCCGTATCAGGCTGTTCCTGAGCGGTATCGGGAGAATCATTATCGCCGCCATAATTTATGCCTGTGTTATCGGGAGCTTTAAAAAGCTCTCCCAGACTGTCGGACATTATAATTTTTCTTACTTCGCTTTGCGTCATAAGCCTGTTATCTGTAATACCGTCCTTGTCAAGTTTTGCCTCTCTTGCGGAGGACAGGTTTTCGGCAAGTTCCGCAGACAGCTCTTCGGTACTGAGTTTAATAGGTACTGCTTCGCCGTTATCTCTTTTTATAAATATAAATGTCTTATTCTGAGCATAGCCTTTTGTATCCGTACCCTTAAACATACTTTCCACAGCATTTGTAAGATCGGGTATTACCTTATTTTGTATTGTCGTCATATCCTTCGGCTCGTCTGACAGAGAGAAAAAATCATAAGCGGATTTATCGTTTATAATAAGCTTATCAAGAGCCGCTTTACATTGGTCATAAGTACAGTTTTCACTTAGCTTTACGCCGGTAAGCTTTGAAAGAAGTCCTATTCCCTTTTTCATTTTTTCCTCTGCGTCTGCCTGTGGGTCAGGTTTAAATTCATTGAAGTCGTCAAGAGTAATGCCTTTTTGCAAAAACATCTCATAGGAATTTTTATCGGTAACGGCATTGAGTGTATCTCTTGTCAGTTCGCTTATGTTTTCCAGCTCACTTTCTTCGACATTAAGGACCTTTTTGCAGTATGTTTTTACAGCAAACTGATTAAATTCTTCTATTCTCTCTTTTTCATCAGCGTCAAGTCCATCGGAAAAAAGAAGCACCAGTCTGTTATCCCCTGTGTTTATAGAGCGTTGAGTAAAGGGCAATTTCTGTGTAAGGTAATCTCTTAAATTGCTTGCGTAGTTTTTGACGATACTTTCAGTGCTTTTCTCAGGGTCATTCAGAAGATTGCGGTAGTCCCTTAAAGCAGCGACTCCTATTATGCCGGGATCGGTATAAAAATGTATCTTTTCTACGGCAGCGGCAAGAGCGTCACGTGTCGGCTCCACATCTTCGGGTATGTCTGCAATACGGCGTATCAGTTCCCAGTTGCTGAGATTTTTTATTTCATAATTTGTCAGAATCAAGTGATTTCCGACTGTTGAAGGTGTTGACATATACTTGTCTCCTTTCCTGCATAAATACTTATAATACTATTATATTTTTTCTGATTATATCATGCATTAATTAAAAATTAAAGTATATAGTCATAAACAGTAAATTTAAAGGCGTGAACAACTTCCGACAGTTTTCAAGAATATTCATACCGAACTTTCGCTGCATACTAATGATCAACGGAAAACCACACTAAGCACAAAAAGAAAAGACTGTATGCAAATGCCGTTTTATTGGCATTTGTATACAGTCTCCTACAACCAAAGATAATTAAATTCATTAACTGTAGGGGCTGTTGCCTTAATATCTTTAATAAAAACAGACCTTGATGCGATGGATTATTTGGTTGATAAATTTTTGTTTAGGTGAGTAAGGTCGACCCTTCAGTCAGCGCAGTTGAAGGCTGTGTTAATTCACAG
>CANQBT010000083.1 GCA_947589405.1 uncultured Clostridia bacterium
TGTACAGTGCACAGACAGCAAGTACGACATGGGTATTGCTTAATTATATAAGAAAATAAGATATTAACATATAAACACATATAAAAGAAAATTTCCCTATAGATAACTTCCCTTAAAAAGACTCCAATGCAAGGAGTCTTTTTAATATAGCATAATATAAAATTATCTTGTACTTATGTCGCATAAGTGTTATAATAAATAATCAACAGAATTGAAACAAATACAGGAGGAAATATAGATGGGAAAATATTTTGGAACCGATGGCGTAAGAGGTGTAGCCAATATTGAGCTTACTCCGGAGCTTGCATACAGGCTTGGAAGGGCAGGCGCATATGTTCTTACAGAGCACACAAATCATACGGCAAAGATAATAGTCGGAATGGATACAAGAATTTCGGGAGATATGCTTGAAGCAGCTCTTATTTCGGGAATATGTTCAGTAGGCGCTCATGTCGTAAGCTTAGGTATATGTCCTACGCCTGCAGTTGCTTTTCTTGTGAGAAAATACAAGGCTGACGCAGGAGTTGTTATAAGCGCTTCACACAATCCCGTACAGGATAATGGCATAAAGTTCTTTAATTCACAGGGCTTCAAGCTCAGAGATGATATTGAAGAGGAAATAGAAGCCTATATGACGGACAGATGGGAGGAGATCCCAAGAGTATACGGCGATAGCGTAGGCTCAAGATCCGTAAGCGAGACCGCTATTGACGACTATGTCAGATTTGTACAGTCAACTACGGACATAAAGCTTGACGGAGTGAAGATAGCCATAGACTGTGCAAACGGCGCTACATACAAGGCTGCTCCCCTTGCCCTTGAGGGATTGGGGGCAGAGGTCCTTGCAATACACAGAGAGCCTGACGGCACCAATATCAACTTAAACTGCGGTTCTACACATATAGAAAGTCTTTCGGAATTTGTTGTGAAAAACAAGTGCGACATAGGCATTGCTTTTGACGGTGACGGAGATCGCTGTCTTGCCGTAGACAGCGACGGAAAGCTTGTAGACGGCGATGTCATTATGGCTATATGCGGAAAGTACATGAAGGAATGCGGCAAGCTTAAAAACGACACTATAGTTGCTACCGTTATGAGCAATCTGGGACTTTTCATAATGGGCGAACACAACGGCATATATATAGAAAGAACAAAAGTAGGCGACAGATATGTTCTGGAGCATCTTCTTGAAAACGGCGACTGCTTCGGCGGAGAGCAGTCAGGACACATTATATTTTTTGACTACAACACAACAGGTGACGGCATACTTACTGCCATACAGCTTCTTACTACTCTTAAAAAGACAGGACAGACTCTTAAGGAAGCCAAAAATATTATGGAGGTGCTTCCCCAGTCTCTTGTAAATGCAATGGTAGATAATAAGAAAAAGAACGACTATCTTAAAAATGAAACAATAAGGACGGAAATAGAAAAGCTTGAAAAGAAATTCAGCGGAGAGGGCAGAGTGCTTATAAGACCGTCAGGCACAGAGCCTATAGTAAGAGTTATGATAGAGGGCAGGGATAAAGCGGTCATTCAGAAAGAAGCCGAAAGACTTGCAAGACTTATTGAAGGCCTTTTGAACTAAGGAGGATAAGATATGTGTGGTATAGTTGGATATATAGGCAGGCACAATGCGGTACCTATGCTTATAAGCGGACTGGAGAGCCTTGAATACAGAGGTTATGACTCGGCAGGCGTGGCAGTACTCCAGAAGGACGGTATAGGAATAAGAAAAACAAAGGGAAAGGTCGACAATCTTAGAACGCTTCTTCTTAACAATCCCGTTTCCGGCAATGTAGGCATAGGCCATACAAGATGGGCTACTCATGGCGCTCCTTCAAACAGGAATGCACACCCTCACTTTAGTAATGGTGAGAAAATAGCCGTTGTACATAACGGTATTATCGAAAATTACCAGGAGCTTAAAAATGAGCTGGAAGCAAAGGGCTATAAATTTGAATCCGAGACCGATACGGAAACGGCTGCAAATCTTATATATGACTATTACAAGGAGTGCGATGATCTTCTTGAAGCGGTCAGGAAAACTCTTGAGAGAATAGAGGGTTCCTATGCTCTTGGCGTGCTCTGTACAGATTATCCCGATCAGATAATAGCTGCCAGAAAGGAATCTCCTCTTATAATAGGCATAGGAGAAGGCGAAAACTATATAGCCTCCGATATTCCCGCAATATTGGAGTATACCAGAAGGGCTTATATACTTGATGATAAGGAGTTTGCTCTTGTTAAGTCAGACAGTATAACAATATTTGACATAGATGGAAATGTGGTGGAAAAAGAGCCCTATGAGTACAAATGGAATGTGGAAGCAGCGCAGAAAAGCGGCTACGACCATTTCATGCTCAAGGAGATATACGAGCAGCCAAAAGTCGTAAAGGACAATTTGGCCCACAGATTTTCAGAGGACGGAAAGCATATAGAGCTTGACGGCATAAAGCTTGGAAAGGCTGAGCTTGAAAATATAGATCAGATATATATAGTTGCCTGCGGTACTGCATACTATGCGGGACTTGTAGGCAGATACCTTCTTGAAAGAATAGTAAGGATACCCGTAAACGCAGACGTTGCCAGCGAGTTCCGATATAAGGATCCCCTTATAGACGAACATACACTTGTAATAGTGGTATCACAGTCGGGAGAAACTGCCGATACCCTTTCTGCACTAAAGCTTGCAAAGGGCAAGGGAGCAAGAGTGCTTGCCATAGTTAATGCTGTAGGCAGCTCTATAGCAAGAGAAGCCGATGATGTTTTGTATACGCTGGCAGGCTTTGAAATAGCAGTTGCTTCCACAAAGGCATTTTCGGCGCAGGTAACAGCAATGTATCTTATTACATTGCACATAGCTCAGGAGCTTGGTAAGCTTAGCGAAGAGGAATTTGGCAATATAAAGGCTGCCCTTGATAAGATACCTTCTCAGATAAACGATATACTTACAAAGGCCGTACCTGCAATAAGAAAATTTGTAAACAAGTACATAGGTTCCAAAAATGTATTTTACATAGGCAGAGGTCTTGACTATGTAGTGGGTATGGAAGGCTCCCTTAAGCTTAAGGAAATAGCCTATCTACACTCAGAGCCATATGCGGCAGGTGAGCTTAAGCACGGTCCTATTGCTCTTATAGAAGAGGCGACGCTTGTGGTAGGCGTTGTTACTCAGGAGGCTCTTTTTGACAAGACAAAGAGCAATATCAAGGAGGTAAAGGCAAGAGGAGCCAAAGTACTGGCAATTGCTATGGAGGGCAACAGAACAATCGAAGAGGTAGCGGACGATGTAATATATATCCCAAGAACTCATTGGATGCTCACATCTGTTCTTGCCAATGTTCCTCAGCAGCTTTTTGCATACTATATGGCGTTGGGTCTTGGCGAGGATATTGATAAGCCGAGAAATCTTGCCAAAAGCGTTACGGTTGAATAAACGGAGGGTTTTGTTATGACAATAGGTATTATAGGAGCTATGGATGCAGAAATAGCCAATATTTTAGAGGATATGTCTGTTCTTACTACAAAAAATGCTATAGGTCTGGATTTCCATATCGGAAGCCTTAAGGGAAGCTCTCACAGCATAGTACTGGTGCGTTCGGGCGTAGGCAAGGTGAATGCCGCCTTGTGTACTCAGGTCCTTGTAGACCTTTTTGCGGTAGATGCCGTAATAAATACAGGTGTTGCAGGCGCAATAAGCAGCGATGTTAAAATAGGGGATATTGTTATATCTTCAGAAGCCTTGCAGCATGACTTTGACACCTCTGCCGTAGGCGATGAGCCGGGAGTTATATCAGGACTTGACACCAGTATATTCAAGGCGGATAATTCTCTTGTTTCAATCGCATATGATGTAGTAAAGGAGCTTGGACTTAATGCCTATGTAGGCAGGATCGCCAGCGGAGATCAGTTTATATCAGCTCCCGACAGCAAAAACAGAATATACGAAATGTTTTCTCCTCTATGCTGTGAAATGGAGGGAGCGGCTATTGCACATGCGTGTTATCTTAACAGGATACCTTTTGTTATAATAAGAGCTATATCCGACAATGCCGAAGAGGGCAGTAATGTAAACTATGCAAGATTTTTTAGAGAAACTGCCGTTACGGCAGGCAGGATAGTAAAGAATATTACTGCCAGAATATAAAAGGAGGAGTTAATATGGGTCCTGAAATATGGATAGCATTATCTGCCGTAATGCTTATACTGGAAGCGATAACGGTAGGACTTACATGTATATGGCTTGCTGTAGGCGCATTTGCAGCCTTTATAATATCTTTTGCAACAGGGAATATATATATTCAGCTTGTTGTGTTTATAGTAGTGTCGGCAGCGTCTTTTGTATTTATGAGACCTTTTCTCAAAAGGTATATGCCTGTTAAAGACAAAACGAACAATACATCAAGACTCATAGGCGAAAAGGCGATAGTAGCCGAAAAGATAACCGCTGTAGGCGGAAGAGTCAAGGTCGGCGATATATTGTGGCTTGCAGAAAGTACTGACGGAAAGGACATAGAAGAAAACGCTGTAGTTAAAATAATAAAAGCAAAAAGTAATAAACTTATTGTTGAAAAAATGTAAGGAGGATCAAATATGGTATTTATTTTATTAATAATCGTTATAGCAGCCGTTGCTGCGGCTGCGTCATGCATAAGGATAGTTCCTCAGGCAAGAGCATATGTTGTGGAATTTCTTGGTGCATACAAAACCACATGGCAGACGGGACTTTATTTCAAGATACCTTTTTTTGAAAGGATCGCAAGAAATGTAAATCTTAAAGAGCAGGTCATAGATTTCCCGCCTCAGCCCGTTATTACAAAGGATAATGTAACAATGCAGATAGATACGGTGGTATTCTTCCAGATAACCGATCCTAAGCTTTACTGCTACGGCGTTGAAAATCCTATTATGGCAATTGAAAACCTTACCTCTACTACGCTCAGAAATATCATAGGTGAAATGGAGCTTGACGAAACACTTACTTCAAGAGAGAGGATAAATACACAGATGGGACTTTCTCTTGACGTTGCTACAGACCCATGGGGCATTAAAGTAAACAGAGTAGAGCTTAAGAATATCATGCCGCCTTCCGCTATTCAGGAATCTATGGAAAAGCAGATGAAGGCTGAGAGAGAAAGACGTGAGGCCATACTTATTGCCGAAGGTGAAAAGAAGTCTACTATCCTTGTAGCTGAGGGTAAAAAGGAGTCTGCAATACTTGAAGCAGAAGCTCAGAAGCAGGCTGCTATCCTTCATGCAGAAGCCGAAAAGGAAAGAAAAATAAAGGAAGCCGAAGGTCAGGCGGAAGCTATTCGCCAGGTACAGCAAGCCAATGCCGAAGGCATCAGAATGCTTAAGGAAGCAGGAGCTGATGATAGCGTTCTTACATTAAAAAGCCTTGACGCTCTCAGCAAGCTTTCGGAAGGAAGCGCCACAAAGATAATAATCCCTTCAGATATTCAGGGTTTGGCAGGCCTTGCCACCTCTTTTAAGGAAATAATGAAGGATAAATAAATCATGAAATACACAAATCC
Source organism: uncultured Clostridia bacterium (assembly GCA_947589405.1). Taxonomy (GTDB): domain Bacteria; phylum Bacillota; class Clostridia; order Lachnospirales; family CAG-274; genus CANPXH01. The sequence goes on from CANQBT010000083.1 coordinate 5,538, forward strand.
CCTGTGTCAATAAAAAGACACAGGGGATTTTTATAATAAGAAATATATAGGATACACCTACCGGGAATCGAACCCGGAACTAACCCTTAGGAGGGGCTTATTATATCCGTTTAACTATAGGTGCACAGTAATAGTAGTATAAAATAACTTTTTTAAATTGTCAAGATAAAATATTGATAAATAATAAAATAAATTGTTAAAAAATCTGTTTGAGCATAAACGGCTTATAGCACTATAAGTAATATTGAAAGCATAATATATGAAGCAAAAGCATTCTGTTTTTAAAATATCGCTTATTCATGGGCGCAGAGCAATGAAAAAATCACTTTCTTAAAATTTGGGAGGGTCCGCCTTCCGATTTGTAAAGGTTTTACTGATTTACACTTTAAAAGCTTGTATATTTAACAGTTTTATGCTAAAATACGAATATACGGACAAATGTAAAGAATTGGTAAAGTGTATTATTTTAGGATTTTAAACCAATTAAAAAAGAGGAGGTGCGGTACACAACAATGTGGATTTGTAATACAAGGGGTCAACTTATGGCGACATGACAAGGGCTGCTCTTTTATCGTGTCATATTGAAACAAATTACAGAAATCACAATATAAATTCTGAATATCGGTACACTTATAAATTACTGAGATCATCAAAAATAATTGAAAAACGAAAGGAGGAGTTTTTTTGATGAAAAAATTTATATCATTATTGGTCATTATTTCTATGCTCGCTCAATCTACAATAGCTTTTGCGCAGAATGACAGCAATGTACCTGCCGATGAGGTGAGCGGCGAGAATAACGTTACAGTTGAAGAAATTGCTGAGGATATAGCTGAACCCCTTACTTCCGAAGCTTCTGAGGAGATTACCGAAGCTGTTTCATCTGTTTCAAACGAATATGATGAAGAGGCAGAAGAAAATGCCTATGAAGAAACAACAGATGTTTCCGAAGCTTATGATGGAGAGGCAGAAGAAAATGATGTTCCCGATGTTTTCGGCGAGATAGTTGAGGATCTCTCAGATAAGCTTTCAGACAATATAGTTGAAGAGGCTTCAGAAGAAACAACAGAAGAGATAATAGAGGAAATAACAGAATCAGACTATGAGGATTTTGAAGAGATCATTGAGGAAGAGCCTGAACCCCCGCAGAAAAAATTCATGCCTGCCCGGAAACCTGTTACAATAGAGATGGAGGACGGCTTTGAATTTACATATGACCCCAATCAGACTGCTACTTTAGATCCGTCCTCAGCTTTTAATAATAAAAATAAGGATGCTTCATATTCTTCAAATCTTACCGGAGAATATTATGATATGCTGGGTTATGAAGGCCAAATACTTTATTTACTTTTAGATGCTTTTTCCGAACCCGATTACTTGGAGTATCAATCAATAAATATTGATGGCAAACCAACAATGAGAAATGTTGTTGATGAAACGATCCCGGTATCAGACTTGTATCTTGATGTAAGTGTACTTAATAGAAATTTTAATAATGTAGTGCAAAGCTTTTTTGCAGATAAGCCTGAAAAAGAAGCATGGATCTATACATGTAATGTTGGCTACAATTACAACGCATACACCAATATGTGCAACAGTATTCGTGTGATTTTTATTCCTTTTATCGATATTGATAAAAATACTATTGAACAATTGGAATCAGGCATTGAACCTTGGATGGATTATATGCTTGATGGTATAGAAAGCTACAGAACTGATGAAGACAAATATAAATTCATACACGATCGTCTTTGCGACGAGATCTCATATGATTATGACAGGTTGAACTATGGTCCGGGTACAGAAGAGAACTTTTATGCTCATTCCATTTACGGTGTAATATATGACAAGACCGCTGTATGTGAGGGGTACGCAGAGGCATATAAGATGCTGTGCAATGAAGCGGGGCTGCCCTGCTATTGTCAGTCCGGCTTTACGCCAGGTGGTGAAGGACATGAGTGGAATATTGTTTCTCCGGGCAATTCAAGATGGTATTATGTAGATACCACATGGGACGATAGCGATGAAATAAATATAAGCGGATATACCTCTACAGGCAAAGTTTATGACAGCTACTACCGTATAAAGTATAACAATTTCCTATGCGGTACAAATGTTTTCAGCACAGATGGACATGAAGATTATTCAGATATAGAGATAAATGCAAACTTCAATATCCCGAGAGGATATTACAGCACTAAGCTAGATGATACAAATTATTTTAAAGCAGACGGCGGCAAGGTCTATCTGGAGATCATTTCCGGCAATATAGGAATAATAGGCTGTGATCCTGATGTAACATATGTGGATCTTTCAGTACACCCAATGTTCAGAAACATTACAGAAAACAGCTTTTCAGATTGTAGAAAGCTGGGAGTAATAAAAATACCGTCTACAGTAAAAACTGTTGAACCGGGCGCCTTTTCAGGCTGTAGAGACCTTATAGCCGTAATGTGCGAAAGAGGCTCAGCGGCAGATGATCCATCGCTTTATCCTGACGGCGTTAAAATAGTATACGGCAACAGTCTTAGGGGCATTATTGACGTTGCTCCGCCTAAGTTTACCGTAAAGGGTATTTTTGGCGGAAGAAATGTTACATTTAACTCTGATGATCCCGATACAAAGGTATATTATACTACCGAAAGCCGTTCAACTCTTACTACAGACGATCTGTGTATAAATCCGGGTACAACTGTTACATTCAATGCATATTATGGAACATTGTATGCCCGTGCATATAAGTACGGTCAATGGAGCAATCCTGCAAGGCTCATACTCAGAATACCGAAGGTAAACGATCCAACTATAACAAAGCTTTCAAACGGCAAGGTAAAGATAAAGACCACAACGCCAAGCTGTATAGTTTATTACACAACAGACGGTTCAGTTCCGTCAGCAAGCAACTATGCAGGAAAGTTCTGGACAAGTCACGATGTTAAGATACCTGCAGGCAAAACAGTTAAGGCAATAGCTGTGCGAAGCTGCTTCTCAGACAGTAAAGTGACCACAAAAAGAGTGTAAATTTATATAAAAAAGATATATTTTATTGATGTATTCTACTTTATATCTAAATAACACTTGAAATGAGGAGGAAGTATCAATGAAGAAACTTATGAGCATTTCGGTTGCGGCAATAATTGCTCTGACTATGTCAATGCCTACAGTTTCCTTTGCTGAGGAAGAAACTGTTGTAGATACAGTATACGAAATTGAGGGAACAGAGGATATACTTTCAGCAGATGAGATGATCGAAGAGACAGACAATGGTGACAGCATCAATAATAATTTGGATACTGCCGATACAGAGGAAACAGAAAGCATATCAGTATCCGATGAAATAACAGAGAATGATGCATCTTCAGATAATGCCGATGAGAGTATAGATACTGCAAGTAATGAGAATAATACAATGGAATATGAAACCATTGCAGATTCTGATGTTTTGCCCGAACAAGCAGAGGATCTTTATGCAAATACAGAGATAATTGACGGAAATGTAAAATACAGTATTGATAAAGAGGATAATAATGCATATGTAACGGGCTATATAGATTCTCCAACAGATGTGACGATCAAGTCTACAGTAGATGGATATAGTGTAGTACAAATAAATAATAATGCATTTAGTGACTGTATTTCTTTAAAATCTTTATATGTTCCCGCAAGTGTTAAAACTATAGGTACTTATGCTTTTAAAAATTGTAAGGCATTAAATTCTTTGAAATTAAATGAGGGCCTTCAAAAATTAGGCAGAGGAGCGTTTGAAGACTGTATATCATTGGTTTCAGTCAATATACCAAGCACTCTTACGGAAGCAGGCTCATATGACTGGGGAGCTACAGATGGCGTATTCATGGGCTGTACATCACTTAAAACAGTCGATCTCAAGGGATATGTTGTTGGTACTGCTATGTTCAGAGACTGTACAAGTCTTGAAAGCATAAATATCCCAAGTACGGTCACATATGTAGGTAAAAGTGCCTTCCAAGACTGTGAGTTTTTGAAGAAAGCAGTTATAAATTCAAGCGGTACTATAGATGAAAATGCTTTCAATGGTTGTATACGTATGGTCAGCGCAGAGCTTGGTGGAAGTAAGGTGACCGAAATAGGTGCAGGTGGTT
>CANQBT010000084.1 GCA_947589405.1 uncultured Clostridia bacterium
AAGAGCGACTCCTGCTATCTGACCATTGCCGGGCTTTGAACCTTCTCTGTTAGGGAAGTTTCTTGTAGAATGTCTTATACTGAGGCCCTGATTGTTCGGCACATCGCCTGCGCCGAAGCAAGGACCGCAGAATGCCGAACGTACTGTGGCTCCTGCCTGCATAATGTTGAATATGGCACCGTTTTCCACAAGTGACATAAATGTAGGCTGGCTTGAAGGATATACGCTTAAGGCAAATTCGTCTGCGCCAATGGTATGTCCCTTAAGTATATCGGCTACATCGCATATATTGTCATATGTACCGCCTGCGCAGCCTGCTATCACACCTTGATCCACATAAAGTCTGCCGTCTCTTACCTTATCCTTGAGCCTAAACTGTATATCGGGATTATCTATAGTCTTTACAGCCTTCTTCTCAACGTCGTCAAGAATATCCATAAGGTTTGCATTAAGCTCGTCTATCGTATAGGTATTGCTTGGGTGGAAAGGCATGGCTATCATTGGCTTTATCTTTGAAAGATCCACATATACTATACCGCTGTAGTAAGCACCGTCCTTTGGCTTAAGCTCCTTGTAGTCCTCTTCTCTGCCATGTGCTTTGTAGTATTCCTTTACCTTGCTGTCGGTTTTCCATATGGAGGAAAGACATGTGGTTTCAGTAGTCATAACGTCTATTCCGTTTCTGAACTCAACGCCAAGTCCTTCTATTCCGTCGCCTATAAACTCCATGACCTTGTTCTTTACATAGCCGTTTTCAAATACTGCGCCTATGATAGCAAGGGCAACGTCCTGAGGACCTACAAAGGGCGCAGGCTTTCCTGTAAGATATATGCCTATTATATCGGGCATTGCAATATCGTATGTCTGGCAGAGAAGCTGCTTTGCAAGCTCGCCGCCGCCTTCGCCTATAGCCATTGTGCCAAGTGCGCCATAACGTGTGTGTGAGTCTGAGCCAAGTATCATTTTGCCGCAGCCTGACATCATTTCTCTCATATACTGATGTATTACCGCCTGATGAGCAGGCACATATATTCCGCCGTATTTCTTTGCGGCAGAAAGTCCAAACATGTGATCGTCCTCATTTATAGTACCGCCTACAGCACAAAGAGAGTTGTGACAATTTGTAAGAACATAGGGAATAGGAAATGAAGTCATTCCCGAAGCCCTTGCAGTCTGTATGATGCCTACATATGTTATATCGTGGCTTGCCATACAGTCAAACTTTATCTTAAGATCGTCCATATTGTCATTAGTGTTGTGGTTTGCCAATATGCCGTATGCAATGGTATTCTTTTTGGCATTTTCCTTATCGGCTTCAATACCCATAGATTTGAGCCTTGCTTCCGCCTCGCCGTCATCGGCTATAAGCTCGCCGCCTACAAGGTAAGCGCCGCTTTTATATAACTCAACCATAGTGTGACCTCCCATAATAAAATTACTTCTATTATACATTTATTCCATATTGATTTCAATATAAATTTTTTATAAATTTGCAGGGATATTATCGAAAAATTGCATTTTTAAAGCATTTGTGAAATTGCACAAGGAGGTGAAATGCAAAGCCAGTATCAAAAATTTTTTGCTTTAGAACGACCCCTCCACCATTTCTGCGCAATGCAAGCATTACTTGAAATGGTCCCCCTCCCCTTGACGCCCTGCGGGCTAGGGGAGGTTAGAGTTGGGGGTTATGAGGAATTTTTATCTAGGCTCCCCTTGAAGCTAGGTTCAGCATTTTTGCCTTCGGCAAAAGCGACACTACGTGTCATCAGCACTTTCGGCTTTGCCGAAAGCCGCTCTTCCGGAGCGTCCGATAAATCTTTCGGTGCAATGCGGATAATTCTTCCGCTGCAATGTCCCCCTCCCCTTGACGCCCTGCGGGCTAGGGGAGGTTAGAGTTGGGGGAGTAGAAGAACGTCTTAGGATTAGGTTTCTCAAATGCCTTAATAATGTTAGAAAGCTAGGAAATCCTGCCCTTTTCATTCGTTCATATTTTGTTTACAAATTAAATTCTTAAATTTTCTTTACATTTTTCTTAAAATATTGTATAATGTCTAATATAGGATATAAATGTTAATAAATAGATATTATATTACAATAATTTTGCCAAACTCTATTATTCATATACAACTCTCCACGAAAAAAGACAGCTCTCTCCATGCTGTCTTTTTTCATTGTATATAGCCTTCGTCCTTTTGCAGATCTCCTGCTTCTATAGCTTGTCTGGCAAGGAGATCACAGCGTTCGTTCTCAGGGTTATCCGCATGACCCTTTACCCATACAAATTCCACATCGTGCTTATCCAGAAGATACAGAAGTCTTTCCCACAGGTCTACGTTAAGCGCCTTTTTTTTGTCGGATTTTATCCAGTTTTTCTTTTTCCATGAATATACCCAACCCTTCGTTATGGAATCCACAACATATTTTGAATCGCTGTACAGCGTAACATGGCATGGCTCCTTAAGAGCTTCCAGACCCTTTATTACGGCAAGTATCTCCATTCTGTTGTTGGTCGTCTGAGCATAACCAAAGCTCAGCTCTTTTCTTGCGCTCTTGTATAGCAGTACAACGCCGCAGCCTCCTGCGCCGGGATTGCCTGAACAGGCGCCGTCTGTATATATGTCGATTTTTTTCATACTTCTTCCCCTTATCAATGTCCATGAGGTGTTGTTTCAATATAGCTGTGTTCCGTCCTAAGGTCTGCATAGAGCAGATCTATAAACACTATGCCTAAAGGGACAAGGGCGCCCCATATTGCACGTCCCTTGAAAATTACGCAAAGGAATGCGGAAAGTATTCCGCCCATTACAAATGCGGTTATCATCTTGATATGCTCCGCAGCCCTATATATATGAGAGCTGTCTTTGCCGGTAAAAATCTTGGCAAGAGCTACACCTGTCTGTCTCAGATGATTTGTGCAGAAGGTCGTTGCCATAGGCACGCCCTCCGCCTGCCTGAAGGTATTGTACTGCATTGAGCAGATGAAGTTGACTGCCACCTGTGAGATCTGAAAGGGCGCGCTGTCCGGAATAAAGCCCAAAAGCAGCACAGCAGCCATTTCTATAAGCACAAGAAGGGTATCCCATCTCATAATATGTGTCTTCTTAACAGGCTTAGGCAATATCTCCGAAACAAAGGCTCCCAGAAGATAGGCTGTCATAGGTATAAGATAGTATATACCGTCTGTTATTCTTCCTCTTCCCAAAGCCATAGCAAAAAGTACAAAATTTGCTGTCTGCGCATTGCAGAACACACCGCCTCTTACAGAATATGTATATGCACCGTAAAAGCCTGCCACAAACATAAGTATTATAAAAACACGGCTGCTTTCACATTCCAGATATTCATTTCTGCCGCTTGCCATAGCTTCACCTCATTTTAAAATATATAGGGGCTGCTGCATTTTAATTGCATCAACCCACTATGTTTATTCGCCGTATATTTTTCTAACTTCGGCAAGAGCCTTATGAGTGCCTATATCATAGCACTCGCCCTTTGTAACATAGCCGTACACATCTTTTTTCTTATACAGCCATTGGAGAAAATAACCCGGTGCGTCAGGGCTGTTTCCTTCGGCAATATAATCCTTTATCGATTTGAGAGTATCTCTTGTGTACATATATGCCGCATAGGCTACCTTATCGCTTCTTGGGTGCTCGGGCTTTTCCTCCAGGTCTATTACCCTTCCGCTGTCGTCAAGAAGCACCACGCCCATTTGCTTTATAAGCTCCTCATCGTCAAACTGCTTTACGCATACGCAATCCGCATTCTTTTTCCTGAAAAAGTCGTAATAATCTTTAAGACTGTATGTAAATAACGTATCTCCTGCGATTATCACAACATCGTCATCAATGCCGCCCTGCTCTATTGTGTACTGAATATCTCCTATAGCGCCCCTTTTTGTTTCATCGGAATCAGTACCGTCGTCAATTACAATAACAGGCTTGGGATTGTTCCTTTCCTTAGCCCACTTATCAAAATGGTCGGCAAACTTATGATTGCTTATTACAAAAACAGAATCCACATCATCGATAGTGTTTATTTCTTCTATTATACGATCTATTATCGTCTTTCCTCCCACCTTAAGGAGAGGCTTGGGAGTATCCTTTGTAAGGGGATACAAGCGTGTAGCATAACCAGCCACCAAAATTATGGCCTTCATTTTTATCTCCTCCCTGCGCTAAAAAATACATTTGAATTATATCATGAATTATGATACTTTTCAACATTTAATTCATATTATACATTTCTCATGTCTAATTATCCATTTTCCTTACAGGGATAAATATCTCGTCAGCCTCTTCTTCTCTGAATTTTTTATATTCCTCACAGGCAATACGATAAAATTCATTCTGGCTCTGCATTATTTCTTTTCCTCTCTTGTCAATATGCCTATAGCTTCCGTCGGGCTGCTGTATTCTCGCCTTTACATTGTCCCTAAGAGTAATATCCAGTATATCCATGACCTTTTTCTGAAGCTCGGGACTGTCTACGGGAAAGGCTACCTCAACTCTTCTGTCCAGATTTCTGTTCATCCAGTCGGCGCTTGACAGATATATCTTACTGTTGCCGTTATTTTCAAAATAATATATTCTGCTGTGCTCAAGGAACCTGCCTACTATACTTCTGACAGTAATGTTTTCGCTTACTCCCGGTATGCCTGTTTTAAGACAGCATATCCCTCTTACGATAAGGTCTATTTTGACTCCGGCAATGCTTGCTCTGTACAGAGCCTTTATAATGCCCTTATCCACAAGGGAATTCATCTTGGCGATTATCCTTGCAGGCTTGCCTTCAAGAGCGTTCTTTTCCTCATGCTCTATATTTCTGACAAACATTTCTCTCAGATCTGTGGGAGCAGCCGCTATCTTGTTCCACTCGGCGGACTTGGAATAGCCCGTAAGGCAGTTGAAAAGAGCCGATACGTCCGAAGCAATGGCTTCGCTGCACGTAAATATACCCATATCGGTATAGAGCTTTGCAGTCTTGTCGTTATAATTTCCCGTGCCCAGATGACAGTATCTTATGATACCCTCCTCCTCACGTCTTACTACAAGACAAAGCTTACAATGGGTCTTAAGTCCTACAAGACCGTATATGACATGGCAGCCGGCTTTCTCCAGCTTTTTTGCCCAGTTTATATTATTTTCCTCATCAAAGCGAGCCTTAAGCTCTACAAGAACAGTCACCTGCTTTCCGTTTTCGGCAGCTTCTATAAGAGCACTTATTATAGGAGAATTTCCCGATACTCTGTATAACGTCTGCTTTATGGCAAGCACGTTTTCATCTCTTGCAGATGTTTCCACAAATCTTACAACAGGATCAAAGCTCTGGTATGGGTGATGAACAAGTATATCCTTTTCCCTTATGGCTTCATATATATCCCTTTCCCTGAACTCAGGCACAGGCATAGGCGGCATGGGGCTGTCGCACAGCTCGGGATCTGCTGCAATATCAGGCATTCCGAAGAACACAGTCAGATCAAGAGGACCGTTTATCCTGTATACGTCCTTTTCCTTTACCTCCAGCTGTTTTTCAAGAAATTCGTAGGATCCTGTACATATGCGCTTGTCTACCTCAAGACGCACAGGAGCGCCCCATTTCCTCTGCTTTATTGAGTTTTCTATTTCCACAAGAAGATCCCTGCTCTCCTCCTCGTCTATTTCCAGATCGGCATCTCTTGTTATCCTAAAGCAGTAGGCTGAAAGCACATCGTTTCCATTGAAGAGCCTTCCTATATAAGTCTTTATAATATCCTCCAGAAGTATTGCCCTTACGCCCTTCTCGGACGGAAGCTTTACTATTCTCGGCACCACATTTGGTATCTGAACCACCGCAAAGGTATTTTCTTCTCCCTTTATCTCCACAATGAGATTAAGGCTTTTATTGGCAAGAAGAGGCAAGGGTCTGCTGTTGTCTATGGCAAGAGGAGTAAGTATAGGATAAAGCGTAGTGTTGAAATATGCCTTTATATATTCCTTCTGCTCCTTGTCAAGCTGATCTGCTTTCAATATTTTTATATCATATGACTCCAGCTTAGGTATAAGGAGTCGGTTAAGACAGCTGTACTGTCTGTATACTATATCGTGAACCTTTTCAGATATTGCCTTTACCTGCTCCGCTGCCGTCATTCCGGCAGGGTCCTTTTTGGAAGAGCCTGAAAATATCTGCTGCTTGAGTCCCGCCACTCTTACCATAAAGTATTCGTCCATATTGGAAGCCGTTATTGCAAGAAATTTAAAGCGCTCAACTATGGGATTTGTCTTGTCTATAGCCTCCTCCAGAACTCTTGAATTAAATTCAAGCCAGCTCAGCTCTCTGTTGTAATAAAGGCTTTTATCATTTAGATCTATCATTACATAACACTCCTTTTATGAAGAACCGCCTTGATGCCGTAAACGGACTGAAAGAGTCCCGACCTTATGCCAAAGGACCACATTTCAAGGTCTATGCTCCTGAATGTAGAAACGGTTATAATAAGCTCATTGGCGCTCAGCCTTACTCCCACGTCTTTAAACTTGCAGTTATGAGAAGAGTGTACCGCATTGGCCAACTTAAGTATACTGCACAGCTTTGATACAAGCACTCTTACAGGAGGCTCCAATGAGGAATAGTAATAGTGAGATATGCTTGGAGCCGTAGAGCCGTGATAGTAAACGACCGTAGCTATAATATTCTTCTCTTCCTCGTCTATTCCCGTAATATCCAGATTTCTTATCATATGATAGGCGATCTCGCCATGATTTTTGGTATTTACTATTTTGCCTATATCCTGAAGGGCAGCAGCCAGCTGGAGAAGCACTCTTTCTCGGCTGCCAAGAGCGTGATGCCTTTTCATTTTGTCAAATATCATAAGGCAGGTGTTTGTGACCCTTTGTATATGGCTTATGTCACAGCTGTATTTTTCCGCTATATTGAGAGCGGACTCTATTGCAAAGCCGTAATACTCTCTTGTAAGCCTTTCCGCATTATCTGCATACAACGCCTCATAGAGCATTGAATCGGCTATGGTATACATATATGAAACTATATTTTCGGCGCTTGTGTGCTTTATAAGACGTGAAAGTATTATAATGGCAGGCATGAGTATTTCCGCATTTTCTTCGGGAATATCATATTCCTCAGCTATTATTTCAGGCGTCTTGTTTTTAATGGATTTATATAAGGCTGTAAATTTATCTCTTGATATTGTGGCGGTATTTTTCTTTACCTTAACGGAACACATACCGCAAATGGTATTTATTTCATTACCGCTTATTATAAAATTGCCGGGCTTTTCGGTGATAAAAGCGTCTATACTGTCGTTGAAGGGATAGAGGTATTCCTTTATTACCTGTACATAATCGGATACCCTGTCCATGTAGTCCTCAAAAAGCTCTGATATTCTCAAAGCACCTATTTTAATATTCTGCGTACTTATTATATGTCCGTTCTTGAGCACAAAGATACTTATGTTTCCCGAGCCCAACTGTACCATAAGGGCGGAGCGCTTCTTATCGTCGTCCAGAAGGGAGAGCATCATTTTATTTACAGATATTTTCTCTTGGCTGTCGTCTATTACATTGAGATCGATGCCTGTCCTTATCTTTATCTGATCCAGTATATAGTCTTTATTTTCAGATTCTCTTATGGCGGTAGTCGCAACTGCCTTTACCTGTGATACGCCATAATCTCTGCAAATGCACAAAAAGCCCTTTATTATTTCAACTGCCTTATCCAGCGAATTAAAGGATATTTTGCCAAAGTGGAACGTATCTCTGCCAAGAGCAAGAGGATATGTTACCGATTCTATTACCTTTACTCCCTTTGAGGATCTTTCGCCTATCTTAAGGGCAAGCTCATTGGAAGCTATGGCTATTACTCCTACGCTTTTTTTCATATATATCAGCCTTTCACGATTATTCTCTTATATAAAATATACTACAATAAAAATATAAATTCAATATATTTTGCAGCGGTTACAGGCTAAATATTTGAAAAAATTATGGCTGCTCTCATACAGAAGCCGTCCACATAGCTTATTTAGGTATCAAAGAAAATTTGAAATATCTCTCAGGTAATGATATAATATTGTCAAAGGTAAAAAAGGAGATGTTTTTATGGAGAAAAACATAAGCGCAAATGCTGCGCTCAAAAAATTAAAGGAAGGAAACGCCATATATGCTTCCGCAGAAAAAAGTCTTATAGACATTGACCATAAGCGCAGAAAAAGCACTTTGGAAAATGGTCAACAGCCCTTTGCTGTCATAGTTTCATGCTCTGATTCAAGAGTGATACCCGAGAGCATATTCAACGCCGGTATAGGGGACCTTTTTGTTATACGTGTTGCGGGAAATGTAATTGACAGTCATCAGCTGGGCTCTATAGAGTATGCGGCAGAGCATTTGGGCGTAAGACTTGTGGTGGTATTGGGACATACCCATTGCGGCGCTGTAGACGCTGCCATTAATCACGATCCTCAGGGATATATAAAATATATAACAGATGAAATATGCAATGCCATAGGCGATGAAAAGGACGAATACACGGCATGCTGCCTTAATATACGCAGAAGCGTGAAAATAATAGAGGACAGCTTTGAGATACATAGAGAAGAAACAGAGCATGGGCTTAAAGTCATAGGCGCAGTATTCAGCCTTGAAAACGGAAGTGTGGATTTTGACGTATAATCAGGGAGTATGGCTGTTTATTATATGCCCTATCAGGCTTTTACCGTCATGTGTTTTTTATTCTTGACAAACACCATTCCTTTATATATAATAATATCTGATATAAATGGGAAGGATAAGTAGCTTTATATAAAGGCTTCAGAGAGGATACGGTAGGTGAAAGTATCTGCAATATATAATGTGAAGCTCCCTTTTGAGAACGATCTCCCCTGCGGATCAATACTCCGCCGTATTATCAGCGTTAATGATAGTCTGAGATATACCTATGTATAATCAGGGTGGTACCGTGTAATTTATTACGCCCCTGAAGTCCTTATGGACCTCAGGGGATATTTATTTATGGAGGAAAAGTAAAATGAAATTCATGGGTGTAAATGAGTTAAGAGAAAAATTTCTGGAGTTTTTTGAATCAAAAGGTCATCTGAGAATGGCAAGCGCATCACTTGTGCCACACAATGACAAGAGCCTTCTGCTTATCAATTCCGGTATGGCGCCTTTAAAGCCCTACTTCACAGGTCAGCAGATACCTCCCAGAAGGAGAGTGACTACCTGTCAGAAGTGTATAAGAACAGGTGATATTGAAAATGTAGGCAAGACTGCAAGACACGGCACATTCTTTGAGATGCTCGGCAATTTTTCCTTCGGCGATTATTTCAAGCACGAAGCCATAGCTTGGGCATGGGAATTTTTTACAAAGGTAGTGGAGCTGCCTGAGGACAGACTTTACGTATCAGTATATCAGGACGACGACGAGGCCTATGACATATGGAACAAGGAAATAGGTCTTGCCCCCGAGAGAATATTCAGAATGGGTAAGGAGGATAACTTCTGGGAGCATGGCGTAGGTCCCTGCGGTCCCTGTTCAGAGATATACTATGACAAGGGCGAGGAATACGGCTGCGGAAAGCCCGACTGTACAGTAGGCTGCGACTGCGACAGAT
>CANQBT010000085.1 GCA_947589405.1 uncultured Clostridia bacterium
TCCGACTGAACCGGTGGTCTTGACTTTATCCAAAGGATATTTTTTTAGATTAGGACATATTGAAATTTTTGGTCAATTTTCTTTCAGTTTTATGTATTATCGCTATCACGAACATAGGGGATTCAAGAGCCACTACAAGTCTTTTGAGAGCCACAATAGTGGACTGCCATTATATTTATTTCCGTTCAGCAGAATATTGCTTGTATATTCTGAGCAATCGGATCAATACCAGATAATATAATTACCGTCTACCCAGCCGTAGTAATCACCGTCATCTGAATCATACAGCTCATACCATGTTATACCGTAAGAATTGTGGGAATTGCATGACATAACGTGCCAGCCGTCTCCAAGATTTGTTCTTACCGTTTCGGGAGCGCCGTTGTTGCACACATAGGACGTGGAATAGCCTACTATATTTCCGCCCATAGTGCTTATTTCTCCGTACATATATCCTGTATCCGTATTGTTCGGTTCTCCTTCAAGCTTTTCGACTCTGTTTACATCCCAAACCGTCGTATAGGCTTGTCCTGCCTTTCCATTTTCGTCATAAGGTGTTATAGTAGCTGTGATGCCTGTAATAGAACTGCCTGATGTAAAATAAGGATTGCTTGAGACCTCACCGCTTGTATATGTCAAAGAAGAATTTTCACCGCCTGCGGTATATGTAATAGAAGCTGTCCATGTACTGAAATTTCCGTATACATTGAGCTTGTACATATATCCGTCGGCATAGTCTGTATACATGCCCACTATCTCTGCACTTGTTATATTAGCGGAAGATGGTTTATCTGAGCTTTGCGTCTGTGGAGAAGATTGTTCTTCTTGTTCTTTTGGCTCTTCTTGTGTTCCTGAGGTTCCGGGCGCTTCAGAGAATACCTTTTCCATAAGACCTGTCAGCATAAGATTATTTTGTGGTATATCGTTCATTGATAAATATACCGGCTCGAATGTCCCTGCTTCCATATCCAACTCAAACTGCACACAAGCAGTAACATTGTCTACACCTGCATAGCTGCACTTTCCTTTAAACTCCACTACATCTACATTATCTCTTGTGTAATCGGGTTTTCCGTCCTCATTCTCATCAGGTCCATTTTGCGTTCCCACAAAATATCTCCACGTCGGAGAACCAAAGAAGCTGTTAAAGGCTTCTCCATATGTTGTGTTGGGATATGAATCAGGTATAGCGTTTTTTACTGCCTGAACATGTTCATCATCAAGTATGTCCGTATTCCCCGCAGAGCTACACCCTGTCAATAATAATGCTGCGCTTAATATAACTAAAGCAGCTGTAGCCAAATAAGATAGTTTGTTTCTTTTTTTCATTTTTTACCTCCTATTTAAGATAGTATGCTCTATTCCTATGCTATAATAAAACAGAGTCTAGGAAAATTAACGAGCTTTTATACATTATTGATTATAACAGAAAAAATGTGAAATTTATAGATATGTTTTTCACACATATAAAAAATTTTACTGAGGGTATAATGTGTTAAGGCACAATAGACACAAAAAAAGGTCCGACCTTTGGAGGTATGATCAAATCGATCAAAAAGGCGGATCTTACAAGGATATGGCATCACACAATATAGGTAAAAGAAAAGGGCATGGGTCAAAATGATTTGTTGAGTTTTGTTTGATATATTTTGGAATTTCAAATAAGGACCGCCCTCAGGTCCTTATTTTTTATAAATTTCCTATGTCATCAAAAAGCCCGTACAGAAATAACAATATTCTTTATACAGATCAAAGCGCACAAAGGCTTTTGGCAGAATTGCAGGCTTCCGCACAGCGAGGGCGAACCGTGCGGATTCCGATCACCTGCAAGACAAAAGAAGATTTGATGGAGTAGTTATTTTATTTTGAAGCTGTATAAAAGTTTATACCGTATATTTTCTGAAGCTATATATGATGTAGTGGAAGGAAATAGCATATTGTTTTTAATAACTGTGAGTTGAGGTGTATTTAGTTATACTTTCTACAACATCTCCGCTGCTGTCGATAGCACGGCTAATAGTTTTTACTCTGTATGAATAACCTTTTGTAACACTTTTAGATTCATAAACCGTTGCGCTGGAATTAGAAGATGTCTCGGTCCAACTTTTTATGGTTTTCCAGCCTGAGTTATATTGCTGAAGCTCGACCGTTTCTTCTGCTTTGTAATCGATACGTGTTTTGACCATTCCGTAACATTCTGCCACTCCGTCTGTTATATCCAATGAACCGTCGCAATAGCTTATTGCAACATTGTTAGGCGATGCAACAGGCTCTTTTATATTGCATGGTTCGCTTATATTCCCTGCAATTACATTTGAGCACAGCATCATTGTAGCTGCCAACAGAGCTAAAATTTTTTTCATAATAAAAAACCTCCTGTCATGTTTTATTTACGTAAATTAAAACCGTGATAGGAGGCATTTTGCGACAAATTTTTTCAATTATTTTAAATTTTCGGCAATTTTCACTATAGTTTCCTTGTCCAGATTGCTTTCCACAGTATACATAATATCATCAATTGTCCATGTTAATATATTAATATCATTTTGAATACTGAAAAAACCGTCAAAGCCGTTAATATCAATACGTTCGGCATTCGGATCTTCGGTATCGATAGAATGAAAATCGGGCATTTTGCTTTTGCATACCGAAAAACACTTATCATCTTTTATATATTGAACGATATAATTTGCTCCCGAGCTGTCTGTAAAGTCTAAATGAAAGCCCTGAGGGATATATCCCAGATCCGGCTTATACTTATTTTTTAATAAAGAATAATTATCCGGAGTAATTTCTTCATCGAGGTTAAGGTCTGTATTATGCTGATGAGTATTTACAAAATATTCTCCGAATTTGTTTCTTACAGCATCAACAGAAAAAGCAGTCGCAACAATGATCGATATTACAGCGGCAATGAGCAATATTTTTTTATTTATGCCAATGTGGGCTTTGTGCGGCTTTTCAACATTGCTTATTTTCAAAATATTGTCTATGGCTACGGTGTGATTTTCGGAAAAAGAAATATCGCTGTCATCTATGCTTTTGTCAATATTGTCAAATAATTCGCTTACTGCTTCATTGGCAGCGGAATCAATGAGGTCGTCTATGTTATTGATATAATTTTTATTATCCTTGCTCATATCATATATCCTCCCTCATCTTTTTATATAATACAGCTCTGGCTCTTTCAATTCTTTTCTGAACCGTTTTGCTGTTGATACCGAGAGTATCGGCAATTTCATTGACCGAATAGCCCTGTGCCTTCATAACCAAAGGAATATAATAAATTGGCTTAAGCTCATTTATGTATTTTTTCAAATTAGCTACAGTCTCTTTTTTGATAATTATTGCGGACAGATCGTTGTCGGGATTTTCGGTAATATCGTCACCTATGGCATCGCTTTGCTTTTTTCTTGAATTATATATGTCAATAGATATATTTCTGGTGATAAGTCCTATAAAATTTCTTGTTTTCTGCGATTCAATGTCACCAATTTTATCAAGATTGTTTATTATACGTATAAAAGATTGCTGCACGGCATCTTCTGCATAATATTTCTCTTTAAGAATATCGTATGCTACTTTATACATAAACTTACAATATTTGTTATAAATTATTTCGATGCGCTTTGATCTATCTGCGTCAGGTGTAAAAAATAACATATTATATTTCCTTCCATGTAAAAATAAGTAATATCTTTTGCTATGACGCCGTATAAATTTATCTATTCCGCCATAATAACATTAAATGTGCTAACGGTGCTTTCCTTGTATTCTTCAGGCATGATCACAAAGCCTACATAGCTGTCCTTGCCTTGATATAGATCATATTTCTTAAGCAGGGCAGAATTTGACAGCTTTACGGCAATAGGCACATTTTCTTTTGTGTCAGGGTCGGGACCGTAGAGCACAAGTCCCTTGTCCTCAAATGTCTTTACGGCTTCCGAACCTATGTATTTTTCAAGAGGTACATAATAGCCTGAGGCTATGAACTTATCCGTAAATTCTCTGTCCGCCATTATCATATTGAACTGAGATGCATAGAGGTAGGTATTGAATTTCTGATTAAGCTCCGCCTCTATCATAACATCTGCTTCATCGGAATAGAAGCACTCTATTTCTACTGTGTTTTTATTGGTATCAAGGCCAAGCAGCTTGTCTATCTCCCCTGTAAGAGCGTCGTCATCAGCCATTGAAAGGAATTGTCCGTACATGGCTATACCGCAGTAATTATTCGGGTGAGGTTTTACAAACATGGTATATATGAGAGAAAGTCCCGCTATTATAAGAAAGCCTATCATGAATATCTTTAGCTTGTAATATATCCATATATGCTCCAGCTTGGCTTTGAAATCAAGTTCCTTAAATGTCATATTAATCCTCCACAAATTCGCCTGAAAGCTTTGTTATTGCCCTTACAAGGGAATCCTTTGCAGTACCCCATGGAGCGTCCTTGTAATTATGGTCAAATTTATTTACAAAATGGTCTACCTCGCCTTCAAGCCTTTTGAGATTATCAAGCTGAATTGGTACCACTATATCTATAAATTCGTCATAATCCCTTCCGCTGAGCTTTTTTGCACCTTGCTCTATGAGCATTGAAAAGTGCTCAAGGCAGAAGCCCTTTGACGCCTTTACCTTTTCCTTTATGGCATCGTCCTTTTTCCACATAAAGAAAAATGTATCAAAATATCTGTCAAAGTTATTGTGTATTCTGTCACATATATAGCATGAATCCATTATTTTGTCAATATATGGGCTCACTTCGTTTTCTCCCTTCAAGGTCTTGCCGAAAAGTCCTTTTTTCTCACTTGACTTTAGCTTTTCGCAGAGAGCGGGAAGATCTCTGTTTATTTTCTGCAAATGTGAGTGTACCATAAGAGCAACGCCAAGTCTGTTCTGCTCCTTGTACATCATGTCAAAATGCTTTCCGCAAAAACCCATTTTATCCGTATCGGCTCTTATATCGTCCTCCATATATGACGCACCGAGCATATAGTCCACAGCGTCCTTTTCAAGAGCGTGGTACATATTGCAGAAGGGACATTCTCCTCCCGCTTCAAAGCCTTCGTTTACAGGTATCGTATATATTTGCTCTTTCATTTTTATCACCTCTCTAAAATTATATCATAAATTTCTGTTGCAAAAAAGTATATTTTTTGATATATTAATTAAATAAAAATTTTAAAAAGGAAAATCATAATGAAATATACGGAAAATGACAGAACGCTGATACTGGAAAATACAGAGAATTTCAATATAGAGCAGATATTGGAATGCGGTCAATGCTTTCGCTTTGAAAAGCTCAATAATATGCATTATAAAATAATCGCCTTTGGCAAGGTGCTGTACATAAAGCAGGAGGGGACTACCGTGATATTATATCCCTGTACTGCTGAGGAATATGAAAGCATATGGCGCCGCTACTTTGATATGGACAGAAACTACGGCGAAATTATAGAAATATTATCTGCCGACCCTATTATGAGGACTGCCTGTGCTTATGCAGACGGAATAAGGCTTCTGGATCAGCAGCCCTATGAATGCCTTATAAGCTTTATAATATCACAGAATAACAACATACCCAGAATAAAGGGCATTATTTCAAGAATGTCGGAGGCCTATGGCACAAGCTTAGGCGAGGGCTATGCCTTTCCGACATTAAGTCAGCTTGATAAAGCGACGGAAGAGGATCTGTTTTATCTGAGAATGGGCTTTAGGGCAAAGTACATAAGAGATTGCCTTGACAAGCTTGTAAATAAAGAGGTAGACATTGAAAAAACAGATGAGCTTACTACAGATGAGCTTTTAGGCGAGCTGCTGAAAATAAAGGGAGTAGGGCGGAAGGTGGCAGACTGCGTTATGCTCTTTTCTATGGGAAGAAGAGAGGTATTCCCTACAGATGTGTGGGTAAAGAGAGTTATGGAGTATCTGTATTTCGACAATTCGGAAACGGATATAAAAACAATACACGCCTTTGCAAAGGATAAATGGGGAGAGTATGCAGGCTATGCCCAGCAGTATTTATTCTACTATGCAAGGACTTTAAAAATTGGCAAGGAGAGAACAAAATGACAGGCACTATAGTAAATGTAATAGCGATAATAGCAGGTACGATATTGGGACTTGTTGTAAAAGGCAGATTTAACGCAAAATTGCAGGAAATAACAACTCAGGCAACAGGACTGGCTGTAATATTCGTAGGTCTGTCGGGAGCATTGCAGAGAATGATCAACGAGCCTTGCAATTCGGTGCTTTTTGTCATAAGCCTTGTAATAGGCGGACTTGTGGGAACTCTCATTAATATAGAAGGAAAAATGAAAAGCGCAGGTGACTGGATAGAAAGCAAGTGCAAGGGCGGTGAAGGCTCTGTTTCAAAAAGCTTTGTGGCAGCAAGTATACTTTACTGCACAGGCACAATGGCGATAATAGGCTCTATAGACAGCGGCATATACGGAAATTACACGATACTTTTTACAAAAAGTGTGCTTGACGGCGTATACGCTATCATATTTGCATCTACATTGGGCTATGGCGTTATTTTCTCAGCTATATCCGTATTCATATATCAGGGTGCCATAACATTGCTTGCAGGCTTTGTGGAGCCTTATCTCACAGGGGATATTATGAGAGAAATATCCGTTGTCGGCGGCATACTTATTACAGCTCTCGGCATTGATATGCTTGGCATGAGAAAGCTCAATGTTGCAAATTTACTGCCGTCAGTCGTTGTTCCTGTGATATATTATGGTATCGTTTATGCCATATATTAGTGTCATATGGCGCAAACGATCGATTTGACGTCTTGAATTACATCATAATTTAGTTGAAAGATATGGTAAATTGTGTTATAATATAAACGATAACAGGCACAGTACTGTTTAAAATAAAATATAAGGAGTGAAATTTTATGGAAACAACGACGATCGCTCTTACGGCTGAACAGGCAGCAGTAGGCGGTGCAGCAATAGGCGGTATACTTGGTTTAGGCTTAGGCGTTATCCTTACTGCCTTGATCGTATTGTGGGTATTCCAGATAATAGCATTCTGGAAGATATTCACAAAGGCAGGAGAGCCGGGCTGGAAGAGTATCATACCTGTATACAGCGGCTATGTACAGTATAAGATCACATGGAAGCCTATGTGGTTCTGGGTAATGTTTGCAGCAACTATAGTTTACAGTATGGCATCTCAGTTTATGACAAATGGCTCAACAAGCATGATCCTTTCAGCTATAGTGTTTATTGCAAGTATTGTTATGCTTGTAATTCAGATCATAAGCTATGTTAAGCTTTCAAGATCCTTCGGTCACGGTATAGGCTTTGCACTTGGTCTTATATTCCTCTATCCTATATTTGTTCTTATATTAGGATACGGCAGTTCAGAATAC
Organism: uncultured Clostridia bacterium; assembly: GCA_947589405.1. GTDB lineage: Bacteria > Bacillota > Clostridia > Lachnospirales > CAG-274 > CANPXH01. The sequence goes on from CANQBT010000085.1 coordinate 7,391, forward strand.
AAGGGTGCAGATCTGTAATTACATATTTTTTCGGGGACATCGCATTATTGTCATGCGGTGTCCTTTTATTTTTTAAGTAAATTAATGGTATTTCTGTTAAAATAATTATTTTATATAATTTTTTAAATATGATTGCAATTTTGTTCATAATATGTTAAAATTATTTCACATTTGGCAATAAAATATTTTTAAGGAGGACAATTTTATGAGAAAATTTTTAAGGCTGTTCTTACTGACAGCAGTAATAGCCTTTGCTATGTCTGTTATGGCTATGGCGGCAGAAATACATAGTGAGCCTATTAGTGAAAGTGTAACACTTACAGCAGGTGATACATATCATCAGGTTAGAATAAAGGGTTCTTCTTCAGAATCTGAGCCTGTTGTTATTACAATACCGGCAGAAGGTATAACCATATCAGGCGACAGAATGAATTATGACGCTGAAAATGATTTTGGTTTAAGGATCGAAAGCGGCTATGTTAAGATCCTTGGTGAAGACGGTGCCGTAATGTATCATGAGAATAAGGATGGCTACTCCACCGATTTTATTATCAAAGTAGATACAGGTGCAGATCTTACCCTTGAAAACGTTACTCTTAACGGAAGAAAAAAGAACTGCGTCATAGACAACCCTTCAACCTCTGAAAGAACATGGCACGGTATATATAACGACGGTACTCTCAATATAGAAAAGGGTACTGTAATTACAGGCATTGTGACTTTAGGCACAGGCTATACTCATGGCTGCGCTGTATATAATAACGGTACGCTTAATATGAACGGCGGCGAAATTAAAGGCAACAAGCATTATGCCCGCGCAGGTTATTCTATTGTAACATACGGCGATGTAAATATTACAGATGGTCTTATTTATGACAATCAAGGCTATTCCATATACCAAGTCTCAGGTATGTTAAATATGACCGGCGGTATGATATTGGGAAATGTAAGCGGCGGCTACAGAACACAGGGTGACTTCCGCTTTGGTCAGGTAAATCCCGATTATGCAGATATACTGAAGAATGCTACGATATTAACAGACGAGGACCAGAAAATAAGCATAGACCTTAGCTCTATCGGAGGAACTAAAGATTATTTCATAGCAAATCCTCTCCATGAGATCACCCTTAAAAGCGGCGGCAATGACTATAGGGTAATATATGGAAGCAATATGTGGAATATCTATGAGGAAACTCATGAAAATCAGCATCAGGTATTTCTTGCAGAGGATACAGTATATTTAAGCCTTACAAGTGAAGAAACAAAAAGCACAACTATTACGGCAGAGGTAATTTGTTCAGGAAATAATCATACGATAAAAAATTGGACAACATCTACCAATAACATTGTATCACTTAAGCCCGATGGAAATAAATGTGAGGTAACTGCTCTTAATCCAGGCACAGTAACAATTACAGCCAGTACGGATGATGGGGCTTCTGATAAGTGTACAGTAATAGTATCAGAAGGCAATGTTATAAACGCAAGTAACGTTAATGATAAAACATTTGTTGCAGGAGAAACCTATTCGGATATTATATTAGATGGAAGGACGAATGGAAATCTTTATTTGAATATACCGGCAGATGGAATAAATGTTACAAGTACCGAGCCGGGTGTAAGCTGTATTACAGTCAGAGGAAATGTTCAGCTGACAAACGGAGCTATATATCATAAAAACGAAGGTGATTTCTCATCACTTGCCATTATATATGTGGAACCGGGAGCATCTCTTACAATAAACGGCACTAAAATTTATGGTGTAAGTCAGGATAATGCATCTGACGGTACAGATCATAGTGACATATCTGTTGCAGAAAATGTAATGTATGGTATTTATATTGATGAGGGTGCTTCTGCAAATATGCAGGGTTATTCTGTTATATCAAGAGTACACGCAGACCATGACATAGATGAAGACGGTGTTATATACAACAAGGGTACATTTACAATACCAACCGCTTCAAATGCAAGTATACACAATAATTATGCTTGCTATGCAATTTACTCCGATGGCGGTACACAGAATTTAGACAGCGGTGCCATAGTAGGTTTGCTTCCTGAGGGCATTACAATAGGCGGAAATGTCAAGACAGGCAAGATTTACGGAATTGCTCCGGGAACAGATATTACCGTAAGTAGAAACGGTTTTAATGAGAAAATAGTTA
>CANQBT010000086.1 GCA_947589405.1 uncultured Clostridia bacterium
ATGAGCAGTTAAATGCCAGAAACGAAATAATTAAGAAGGCAGTTATTGAAAACGGCGCCGTTCCTGTTTCAGTCTATTGCGGCAGTACGGCAGAAGAACAAAACGCCGGATTTAAATCAAACAGCAGCAACACAAAAATACTGTTTTATGAAAACGATCCTGCCAATATTCCAAATCATGGAGTTACGATAGTAGGCTATGATGACAATATAAGCGCATCTGAATTCAATGTTTTCTCATTAAATGCATCTGAAAATACATATCCTGCAGCACCAAGACATAACGGAGCATTTATTGTTAAAAATTCATGGGGCGCAGATTGGGGAAATAACGGCTTTTTCTATATGTCATATGACACAAATATCCCAACGATAGGTATTTACAGCAACATTACAGCAAATGACGACTATGACAATCTTTACGATTATATGCCATATGGTATGCAAACCGCTGTTAACGGTTATTATCATGAAAATGAAGAGTTTTGTTCCAGAATAACAGAATTTAATTGTTTTAACAAAAAGCATAAATATACAACGGAATATCTTACCAAGGTAGGCGTATGGATACCTGTCGGAGGAGAATATGTAAGATTTTATCTGTCAAAAAAGCCTGATGTTGATAAAGACCCTTCATTTGATAATATATTTGAGCCTATAGAGGTCAATACAATAAATGATGATACGGTAAGAGAGGGAGATTATATAAGGGTAGACAAGCCCGGTTATTATATATTCGAGCTTACTGCTCCGAAAGATACTTTATTTGATGACGGCTTTCTTTTAGGCTGTAACTTTGCCATGAAACAGGGAACGCCTGATCCGGACAGCATCTATACCCAAGAATATTTTGTTCCTGCTGAAATGAGCATCTATGGTATAAATGTAAATACTGAAAATGAAAGTTATGTGTATTCGTCTGACAATAGTCATTTTTGGAAATCAAATTGGGATATAGGCTTAAAGGCCTACACCACAGAAAGCGTAACCGTAACTATAAACGATAGTGAAAATGTGTCTGTTCCTTACGAAGATACTCTTGACTATGACAAGACGCTTTATTATATAGACGAGTCCGATGAGACCCGCCATACATATAAAGAATATGACAAGAACACATCTCTTACATCTGACATAAGTCTTTACACGGCAGACTACATAGGCGCATCGGATATTGTTCTCACTCAGCAGGACGGTCAGCAGACAAGCGACGGTTCATATTACGGCACAAGGGTAGTCGGCGAAATAGCCAAGGATATTGACGATGCAAAGCTTGTAACAGAGCTTGGCTTTACAGCATATAAAGACGATGAACCTGTAGCTGTAGAGGGTCAGACTCCTTATGTATTCCAGGATATATATGAGGAAATAAACGACTATACAAAGAAGGACGAGAATACATATGTACTTATGACTCCGACAATGAACAAAAACGACGTGGACAGCATAGCCTTCTTTGGCAAATTTATGCTTCAGAACGATGAAGAGATAACCGTAAACTATATTACAAAGAATTTTGTAAATAACTGATACAAGGAGGATAAAAATGAAAAAAACATATACAAAACCGAAATTTAATAAAAACTCCTTTGTATTGAAGGATATTGTAACCACATCTGCATTATACGCCAAATTTAATATAAGGGCTACTCATAGTGACGACGGCATAAAGTGGTATGACGTAAATGAATTTTAAATAAAGCACCATATTAAAATTTACGGCATTAACAGAAATAAAGACTCCCCTTAAAGCATACGACATAGGTATCGCTTTAAGGGGAGTTTTGATATAAGCCTGTAAAAACGGCTATTTAATATTTATATACCATTACATACCAATAGCTGTTACATACCGGCAAATTTTCTTTCCAGCTCACTTATCACAGCCTTGTATTCCTCATCTTCACTACTTCTGAATTCACTTATCGGTGTTTTACCGAGAGATGCTCTCAGACTCTCCAAGTCCTTTGCAAGCTCAACATTCCAGCTTGGCGGCATATATATAGCCTTGCTCTGTAAGCTGACGGATCTTTTTTTGGTAGGTATAAGAGCATAATTTTTCCTTAATTTGTAAAAATATGAAAAATCACCGTAAATGAGATTACCGCCTATAACTACCATCTGTACGCCGTCATCTTCGGATGAATAGAATGCATCTAAAGCGTTATCTATATTTCCGTCAATTTTATTATTGCCCTTTATTACAAAGAGATCTGCAAAATTGCCTGTTTTGATGTTTCCTATTTTTTCAGAGCCGACAAGCTTTGCAGCATTTACCGTAACCATTTTAAGTACATTGTTTCCAATATAGCTATCGTTAGGGTATCTGTGCTTCAGATATTTATAAGCAAATTTGCATTCATCCCAAACATGCTTTGAACCGCTTGGAGACCAGTCTGAACCAAGTCCCAGCACAATACCGCTTCCCTTTAATTTATCATAAAAATCGGGAGTATCCTCATACAGCAAAAGATTTGACACAGGAGACCATATTATTCCTATGCCGTTATCTGCCAGAAACCTTATCGTTTCATTTTTGCTGAGATCTGCGCCGCAGGCATGTATAAGATTGATATGAAGAGCCTTTACAGAGGAGCTTGATATATCTCCCGAATCTATAAAACCTTTAAGCGTATCAATAAGCAAAGGCACCTCCTTTGCAGAATATCCGTCACAGCCCAAGCCGTCCGGCTTAAGAACGCCTGCTCTGCCTTCTGCAAGATGCACTATGTAGCCAAGATAGTTTTTCTCTCCTCGTGTTATTGAGCTAAGATATTCTTTAAGATTGTTCACATCTATGGACTTGACCTTCCAGTCAGACGTGTCTATATGGGGCTGAACATTTATGTGGTCCACCTCAGGCTTGAACAGATCCACTACGGAATTTATGACTGCGTTTTCCGATGCCTGTATTCCAAGCTCCTTTGGAGACTGAGTACCTCTCAGAAGCATATGAGGTGTTTTTATATAAGCTCCGTCTTGCTCACAATCTCCATAAAGATCTGTCTTTTCCGCAAAATAGTTGTATCTGAATACAGGTTCGTATTCTTCGTAAAAATCATTTGATCCATTTGCCGCTTCATTATCAGGCACATTTATCTTTGTAGGCTCCTGCAATACCGTAGTTCCTCCTGCAACAGCCTGTATCTCAGCAAAATACAAAAGCAGATCACCTGCCGTAAGCCCATGTTCGTTTATAGTTTTGTTCCAATTTTTATTGAGATTATCCATCGGCTTCTTTATTGCATCGATATAGGCATCGCATTTTCTCCACTCATGCCTGTTGTCCCATGCTTTCGGAACGCTTTTCGGTCTTTTCCATATGGGAAGCATATTGTATTCATGGTGCGAATGAAGATCGGCAAGTCCCGGAAATATCACTTCGTTTTCTTTCAGATCAATTTCAAGCAGTCCTGTTTTGTGGTCATAGGGCAATATTCCTGCAATATTGCCGTCCTTAACAACAATGGTCCCTTTCTTGCAAACGGCTCTTTCGCCCATAAAACAAACGTAATTTCCCCTTATGGCAAAATTATCAACATTGGATGCCAGCATAAAAATACCTCCTTTTTTATGACTCACATTATAACTTTTTTTAATTATATCATATAAGAAAGTATTTTACAATGAATTTTTTTTTAAATACAAATTAATTTTATAAACAAATCTTATACCGCTATCCTTTTTTCTATCTCACACACAATTATAGGTATAAAGCTAAGTCCCATTACTATCGCCCATTCTCCCGGAGTAAGCGGGACCGTTGCAAAAATACGACTAAACACATGAAGCTCCACAACGCACCATTGCAATGCAATACCTATAAGAAGCGCTCCCACAAGATACATATTGCCAAATATATTTATATGCAAAAGGGAATAACGGCTCCTCATGTTAAAGGCATGAAAAAGCTGAGATATACCAAGTACGCAAAAGCACATTGTTCTGCCAATATGAGTATTTCCGTATATCGTCCTGCCTATTGCAAAGGCAAGAAGCGCCAAAGCGCCTATCATACAGCCTTCAAGAGCGATTCTCTGCCACAGGCTCCCTCTGTTTCTTGAATACATTATATCCTCGTCCCAGCTGTCCACACCCAGAGCCACAGCAGGCATACTGTCCGTAATAAGATTTACCCACAAGAGCTGTATAGGCATAAGCGGCATCGGGAAGCCCATTATTACAGACAGGAATATGACAAGTATTTCTCCTATATTGGAGGAGAGGAGAAAATGTATTACCTTCAATATGTTTTCATATATTCCCTTGCCCTCTTCCACAGCCTTTACAATGGTATTGAAATTATCGTCTGCAAGCACTATATCGGCAGCCTGTCTTGCTACTTCGGTACCGTTTTTACCCATAGCGCAGCCTATATCAGCCAGCTTTATAGCCGGAGCGTCGTTTATACCGTCTCCGGCAAAGGCAACCGTTTTGCCCTTTGCCTTAAGTCTTTCCACGATACGGTATTTATGAGCGGGAGTCACTCTGGCAAATATATTGTATTTATCAACGGCTTTGTCAAATTCCTCAGCTGTCATGGCGTCTATATCTCCTCCCGTTACCGTGTCGGAATATATTCCTGCGCTTCTGCCTACGGCAGCTGCGGTCACAGGGCTGTCGCCTGTTATCATGACTGTTCTTATCCCTGCTTTTCTGCACATCTCTACGGATCGTTTTACTCCCTCTCTGGGATCGTCCCTCAGGGCTATAAGTCCGCAGTAGACATAGCCTGATTCGTTTTTAACGGGCGCAGACCCTATTTTGAAGGCTACCGCAAGTACTCTCAGCCCTCTTTTACCCATTTCAACGCTTTCCTTTATTATTTCGTTAATTTTGCTTTTACCCAGTCTTTTTATATCATTTCCTCCGCATATATATGAGCTGCACCCTTTCAGCACCTCCTCGCAGGCGCCCTTTGTGACGGCTATATATTCGTCTTTATACTTATGTACCGTAGTCATTTTCTTTCTTTCTGATGTAAAGGGTATCTCATCTATACGTGGCATGGTGTACTCAAGCTTTTCCTTATCGATGCCCTTCCGAGCAGCTCCTCTTACTATGCCTGTTTCCGTAGCTTCTCCTATGTCGGCGTTTCCGTCACAGCAAAGACATGCAAGAGCCAAAATATCTCTTTCGTCATAGCCCGATACCTCTGTTACGCTCATTTTGTTTTCCGTTATCGTTCCTGTTTTGTCAGAGCATATCACATCAGCGTTTCCCAGAGCTTCTACCGCAGAAAGCGTTCTGACGACAGCGTTATTTTTTGCCATAGTCTGTACTCCTATAGCAAGCACTATCGTAACAACGGCAGTAAGTCCCTCAGGAATAGCCGCCACCGCAAGGCTTACCGCTGTCATGAACATTGAAAAAACAGATATACCTCTCAATACTCCTATTGCAAATATGGCAAAGCATATGGCAATAGCTCCTATACCCAATATTTTTCCAAGCTCGGACAGCTTTTTCTGCAATGGAGTTTCCTCTCTCTTTGACGAAAGCATTTCTGCAATTTTTCCTATTTCCGTATTTTGTCCGATAGCCGTTACTACAGCCTTTCCTCTTCCCTGTACTATACTTGTACCCATATATAGCATATTTTTTCTCTCGGCAAGCAATGAATCCTCATCAATGGTACTTTCAGACTTGTCCGCCCCTGCCGTTTCGCCTGTAAGTGCAGATTCATTTGCCTTAAGGGCAGTACTTTCTATTATTCTGCAATCGGCAGGCACCATATCTCCTGCCTCCAGCTTTATAATATCTCCCGGAACTATGTACTGTGCTTTCAGCGTTGCATATTTTCCGTCTCTCAGAACAAGAGCAATAGGCTCGGTTATTTCCCTGAGGGCGTCAATAGCCTTGTCCGCCCTGTATTCCTGCGCTGTACCTATTATTCCGTTAAATATCACTATAACAAGTATTACGATACTGTCTATGAAATTTCTTCCTCCCGAATATATTTCCACAAGTCCGCTTATTACCGCAGCAGCTATAAGCACAAGCACCATAAAATCCTTGAACTGACCTAAAAATCTGATCACTATAGGAAGCCTCTTTTCTTTCGGCATAGAATTAGCGCCATATTTTTTAAGCCTTTTTTCGGCTTCGGCGCTGTCAAGACCATTATTAATGCTTGTCCCAAGAGCCTTCACCGCTTCTTTGAGATCCATGCTGTAGCATTTCATTTATGTATCACTCCATTTCTAAGTATGATATGTCATATCTCTCCTTATAAATATATACTCCCTCAGTAACAAATATGACTTAACGGCATACTGATAAAATGAGGTGATTAATATGGCTGAAGTATTGATACTGTCACTGGTACTGTCCATAGATGCCTTTTCCTTTGGCATAGCCTTTGGTATAAAGGGCATAAAAATACCTCTGAAGGCCTTTTCCGTACTGTCCCTTATGGGCTTCGGAACAATAGTTTTTTTCATGCTGCTGGGAAGGACCCTGAGTTCATATCTGCCCTTCTGCAATATAGCAGGCGCTTTTTTGCTTATAGGCGTCGGTATATGGATATGCGCCGACAGAAGAGATGAGCATTCAAATATAAGGGAATTTCTGGATAATCCCGAATTGAGCGATATGGATCTTTCGGGAACTATAGAAACGCCCGAGGCGATCGTAATGGGCGTGACGCTTTCTCTGGATTCTTCAGCTGCCGCAATGGGTATATCTATGGCAGATACGGCATCTCGTCTTATGCCCTTTACGGTAATGACGGTCCAGCTTATATTGCTGATATTGGGTACGCTGCTTGGCAAAAAAATAAAGCCCGATATAAACTGCAAATATATTGCAGTAATATCAGGCCTAGTAATAGTCCTTATAGGATTATATCAGCTTATGCCGCTGTTCGGTTAGTTCGGCATATCCAGCGCACCTCTGGATTCCACCTTATCATCGGGAAGCTCAGGTCTATCCTGTACCTTCTCGGTAGTAGGCTCCTTTTCCTCTTCCCTGTCCTTATTTTTATCATCGGCGTCAGCTTCATCTTCTTCAATATCGTCTTTTTCCGTATCGTCTTTTATTCTGAAACGGTCCCAGAAGCTGTCTCCCTCCTCAGGCACCTTTTCCGTTGAAATCTCGGTATTTTCTTCGTCCTGAGCCCTTTTCTTGATAGCGGATACCTCAGCCGCTATTACAACGACCGAAACAGCCATTACAAATACAATGCCCCATATGAGAAGCTTTACCCAAAAGCTCTTTTTGGTATAGAAATCCACAGGCGGTTTTTCCGCCTTTTTTACTCTTTCCCAATGTCTGACCGTATTTTTGCTCTTAAGCTCATTGTAAAAATCCTCAACAGAAGGAGTCCTGTTCTCAGGCTTTATATTAAGGGCGTTCATAATGGCGTTTTCCATTGAAGTCCTTACTTTTATGCCCATCTTTGAAGGCGGCATAAGAGTATCCTGCTTTTGCCTTTCGGGAGCAGACAAAGGTGTTTCTCCCGTAAGCATTTCATAGTAAATGGCAGCTATTGAATATACGTCAACGGCAACGGTCAGCTTACTTCCGACTGAATACTGCTCTATAGGAGAATATCCCTCATTTGTGTATATGGGGATTATCCTGGACATAAAGCCGCAATAGCTGAAATCCGTCAGCTTTACGGTACTGTCCTTTTTGACTATGACAGTATCGGGACAGATATTTCCATGTATTATACCTGCCTCGTGTATAGGCTCTATTGCACGCATTAAATTGACGATAATATTTTTTCTGTAATCCTTTGCAAACTCAGAATCGCTGTCTATAAGATCTGCAAGAGTATTGCCGTCCCTTATTATTTCCCTTACGGCATAGGACGTATTGTTTTCATTAAAGGAATCTATTATATCCGTACTATCATAATTTACAAGCTCCGCAGCCTCATCGCTGAATGCGTCCTTGCCCGCATAGTACTTGTTCTCGTATTCACCGCTTTTTGTATGGACCTGTGCTCTGCCCTTTTCCCTATAGGCAAGATTGGCAGGAAGATATTCGTCTATAAGTACCTTTGCGCCTGTTTTAATATCAAATCCCGCATAGGTCACAAATATGCTGTTTGAATCCACAGCGCAGCCTGCCATATACTTTTCGTACAGTATGGTACCAGGCTTGATGTGCTTGCTGTTTACAGGCATACCGTTGTTTTCTTTCCCGCAATGGGGACATGTATTTTCATTTTCATTTAACTCATTCATACAATACATACATCTGTGCATATGTATCCCTCCCGATCTATAGATATATATATAAATTCACAACAACTCGCATTAAACGAACAGTATACATTATATTATTATTTTTTTATAATTTCAACAGTAATTTCAATTATTTTTGCAAAATTAATTATTTTTTACAATTTCAACAATCAATGCCAAATAAATCCTTTATAATAAGGCAATATTTATGCGGCAAAGGGCATATAAATCCTCTGTTGTCCAAATATGACAATAGGCTCTCGCCTATATGGAATGTAAGCTTATAGCTGTGGAGAAGCTGACTTCTGAGTCCGTATTTTTCCCTGAAATATTTATTTACCTCATTATCCCCATATTTTGTATCGCCTATAACACAAGCGCCTATAGACTTCATTGAGATCCTTATCTGATGGCTCTTGCCTGTTTCCAGCTTTATTTTCATAAGGGTATATCTGCCATTGTCGGCTATAGGCGTGTATTTGGTAAGTACATATTCGCCTTCTTCTTTATTATCGGAAAGCCGTACTATGTTGCCGTTTTCCTTACTGTGCCGGCCTTCAACGATGCCGCCTTCCTTTACGACTCCCTTTACGACTGTGATATAGTACTTATCTATAAGTCTTTCCCTGAAGCCTCTGTTTAACTCCTGTACCGCATGCAAATTCTTTCCGGCAGCTACAATGCCGCTTGTGTTTCTGTCAAGCCTGTTGCATATGGAAGGCGTGAATGTATCATCAAGACTGTATTCTCCCTTGCCGTAAAGATAGTACAAAATACTGTCGTTGAGCGTATTGTCCTTGTTATTGCGGTCAGGGTGCACAATAACTCCCGCAGGCTTTGAACAGAGAAGTATATTTTCGTCTTCATAAACTATGTCAAAATTCTTGGGAGTATTTTTTATGGTTTTTTCTTTAATGAATCCCGTAATTGTTTCCTCAGATAAAAATATTTTAATATTGTCATCTTTATTCAATATTTCGCTGCCCTCCGCTCTCTTATCGTTCAGCTTTATATTTTTCTTCCTGAGCATTTTATATATAAACGATCTGGGAGCATCGTTCAAATATTTAAGCAGAAATTTATCAAATCTCTGACCCTTTTCATTTTCTGTTATTATTATTTCTCTCATTTTATTTCTCCTTAAACCTATATGAATATATTACCATATATTTTCGGACAATACAAAGCTTTTTGAGTCAAGACCACCGGCTCAGCCGGTGGCTTGCACTACCCCTATAAGGGGCTTTTACCGGTCAGCGCTTGTAAGCGCA
>CANQBT010000087.1 GCA_947589405.1 uncultured Clostridia bacterium
CGGAGATTTATGATCCATCGTTATGCTTACATTGTCCTTTTTATATGGGCTTATATCAATACTTCCGTTTGTTTCTATTTCCACATAAAGAGAACCCTCTGAGGAAAGCGTTTCCAACAGCTTATCCATATCCTTCTGTAAAAGCGGCTCTCCTCCTGTAAGCGTTACATTTTTTACGCCTGTACTCATAATATATTCATATATTTCATTGGGAGACATATCCTCAGCAGGACAAGCCTTATCGTTAGCCCACATTGTATCACAATAGCTGCAATGAAGATTACAGCCCTTGAACCTTATGAATACGGCAAGCTGACCGGCTCTTCTGCTTTCTCCGTTTATACTGACAAATTTCTCGGCTACAAGCATGATCACACCTCATAATATGACGCACAGTTGTTAGACGTTTCATAAACCGTTGCCTGACGTACATCATATCCTTTTTTAACAAACATATCATAGAAATACTTAGCCAAATTTTCCGCCGTAGGTCTGAATGGCATTTCAACTATTTTAAAGCCCTCCTCAGTCAAAGCTTCATATGTTTTTTGCCTAAGAGTATCCTTTTCTATAATAAGGCAATGATCAAGAGCGTCTGCTTCTCTTCTGACCTCTTCTTTAAGAGTAGAAAAATCGACTATCATTCCTCTTGTATGACCGCTGCTGTCTACATTACTGTTCATTACCTCAATTACCACTCTCCACCTATGACCGTGAATATTACTGCACTTGCCTTCATAGCCCTTTAAAAAATGGGCTGAATCAAAACTGTGCTCGGTTTTAAGACTATACATAAATACCTCCAATAAAAAAGGGCGTACCACGCCCAAAAACAAGGACCTAGTTTTGTTTAAGGACAGGAGGGTTTCGAACTGTCCGTTATAAAGCTTCATATATAATAACACAATATTTATATTAAATCAACTTGAATTACAATAAAATTTGGAATATACTTAAATAAAAAAAGAAAGGAGAACACTATGTCACCCAAAAAAGAATATTACAGATTACTGGCACAGAAAACAATTAAAAATATTGAAAAAAGAAACATGGAGGGCTATTATGCCGAAAACAAGGAAGATGCGGTAAAAATAGCGCTTTCACTTATGAAGGAAGGCAGCAGCGTAACATGGGGCGGTTCAATGACACTTGAAGAGATAGGGTTAAAAAATAAGCTCGATAAATACACAGTATATGACAGAGCAAAGGCAAACTCCCCCGAAGAAATACAGGAAATATACAGAAAAGCCTTTAGCTGTGATAACTTTTTAATGAGCACAAATGCAATTACCGTTGACGGCGAGCTTCTGAATATAGACGGTACAGGCAACAGAGTTGCAGCTCTTATATACGGACCTGAAAACGTTATTGTAATATCGGGAATAAATAAGATAACCAAAAATATTGAGGACGCCTATAAAAGAGCCAAAAGCGATGCGTCAGTTCCCAATGCCATAAGACTTGGTATGAACACTCCCTGTAAGGCAACAGGCATATGCAATAACTGTACAAGTCCCGACTGCATATGCTGTCATGTAGTCGTTACAAGGTATTCAAGAATAAAGGGAAGAATAAAGGTCATACTTGTAGGCGAAGAACTGGGATATTGAAAATATAATTTTAAACATGTAAATACAAACGATAGAGAGACTGCCGCATTTTGGACAACCAATGCAGAAGTCTCTTTTTTAGTATCTATTTGCATTATAGGCTGTAACGTTTTTAGTTATAAAATATATTGATTTATTTTTCTTTGTACTCATAATAGCTGAATATCTGCTTAAAAATGTACTTTATAGAGCAATTATGCTTGTGGGTATGCTCTGTATATATGCATTATTTCATGAGTAGACAGTAAATATAATGTTGATAATAAACGTATAATGGCTATTGTAGACACAATAAAAACATTACAACAACAAAAGATACGTCAAGATACATAAGGGATCGAAATGGTGTATATTATCCTGTCGAAGACCTCACATTAGAAAAATTGGCAGATGAACAAATGGAAATATTGATTGAAGGATTATAAGAATTAAAAATAATAAAAGCGTCTCTTGACATACGTGTCTGCACGTGTTATGATAAAACCATAGAAAGGAGATAACAAATGAAAACATCGGAACTGATAAAGATATTGAAGAAAAACGGATGTTATCTTTTGAGAAATGGCAAGAAACACGATATTTGGTATAGTCCTAAAACGAAGAAGCAATTTCCTGTACCAAGACATTTGTCACAAGACATACCAAATGGAACTTATAACAGTATAAAAAGGGATGCAGGCTTTTAAGCCCGTACTATTTCGGAAGGAGGATATGTATGTCAAAATATGTTTATGCTGCTGTATTTACCAAAGAGGTCGATGGAAATTATTCGGTTGTGTTTAATGATTTGGAAAGCTGCTATACTTGTGGCAACACATTAGAGGAAGCTATCGAAATGGCTGAAGATGTACTTGCGTTGACTTTATATGGGTATGAAACAGATGGAAGAGAAATACCCAAACCAACAGAAATCACCGACATTAAAATCAAGAAAAATGAATTTGTCAACTATATTGCTTGCGATACGTTAGAATACAGAAAAATGTATAATAACAAAGCAATCAAAAAAACATTGACAATACCGGAATGGCTTAATGAGGAAGCGCTCAAGAATAATATAAATTTTTCCGCTGTGCTTCAGGAAGCATTACAGAAAAAGATAGACAAGATAAACGATAAACAGTTTTCTGCAAACAACTTTGCAGTTGCCTACAAAAAAAGCTCGACAACATAGAAGAAGATGGTTATTCTCGAAACAAAAGCAGACGCTGCATCAAAGATAAACTATCTATTTGCAAAACGTCAATAAAAAACCAAAGTTTGAAAAAAGTCTAAAAAATTTTCGACTGATTTATTGTAAAGCAAAAGCCTGCAAGCACAAAAGCTTGCAGGCTTTTCAATAGCGAAGAGCGGATTCGAACCGCTGACCTTTCGGGTATGAACCGAACGCTCTAGCCAACTAAGCTACTTCGCCATAATGGGAACAACAGGGCTCGAACCTGTGACCCTCTGCTTGTAAGGCAGATGCTCTCCCAGCTGAGCTATGCTCCCATTTGTGTACAAGCTTTCGCCCGAACACAAAAGATATTATATCAAAACATGATTGCATTGTCAACAAAAATTTTATCCTATTGGAAATTTTTTATAATATTACAGGTCTTGTCTATGTCCTCATGGCTGTGGGCATATGATACAAACATAGCCTCAAACTGCGAAGGCGCAATATATATGCCGTTTTCAAGCATATACCTGAAAAAATCAGCATATTTTGCTGTATCTGAGGAAACGGCGCTGTCGTGATCCTTGACCTCTCTGTCGGTAAAAAAGCCGCTTAACAGAGAACCGATATGATTTACGTATGCTCCTATGCTTTCGAGCGCATTGGCAATTTTTTCTGCCTTAATGCTTATTTCCTCGTAAATATGCGGTTTATCCGAAAGCATTTTAAGCATTGCTATACCTGCCGAAACGGCAATGGGATTGCCCGAAAGGGTACCTGCCTGATAGACTTTTCCAACAGGCGATACACATTCCATTATTTCCTTTATTCCTCCGTATACAGCCATAGGCATACCGCCGCCTACGATCTTGCCAAGAGTCGTCATATCAGGCTTTATGCCGAAATACTCCTGCACACCGCCAAGTCCCAGTCTGAAGCCTGTTATGACCTCGTCAAATATAAGCACAGAACCATATTGCATCGTTATCTCTCTAAGAAATTCCAGAAAGCCCTTTTCAGGCAGTACTACACCCATATTGGCAGCTACAGGCTCTACTATTACGCAGGCTATGTTATCTCCGTATTTGTCGAAAAGCTCTTTCACGGAAGCTTTGTTATTATAAGCAGCAATAAGCGTATTATCTGTGTATGCCTTAGGAACTCCTGCGCTGTCCGGGACAGCCGAAGTAAGAGCGCCTGAGCCTGCCTTTACAAGAAGGCCGTCCGAGTGCCCATGATAGCAGCCCTTGAATTTGACTATCATATCTCTGCCTGTATAACCTCTTGCTGCTCTTATGGCGCTCATGACCGCTTCTGTGCCTGAATTTACTAGTCTTATCATTTCCATAGAAGGCATAAGCTCATTTATCATACGAGCCAGTATGACTTCCTTTTCAGTTGGCGCACCATATGTAAGTCCATTGTCACAGGCGTCCTTTACTGCCTTTATTATCTCCGGGCAGGAGTGTCCCAATATACAGGGACCCCATGAGCATACATAGTCTATATATTCATTTCCGTCAGCATCGTATATTTTGCTGCCCTTTGTCCTTTCTATAAAAATCGGCTTCATTCCTACCGCCCCAAAGGCTCTTACGGGACTGTTTACACCACCGGGCATCAATTTAACGGCTTCGTCATAAAGTCTGTGCGAATTTGTATTTTTCATTACTGTTCCTCCAGCCATTGTGCCGCATCAAGAGCGTGATATGTTATTATTATTTTTGCTCCTGCTCTTTTCATGGCGGTAATATTTTCAAGCACAATTTTCTTTTCGTCTATCCAGCCCATTTGAGCAGCTGCCTTTACCATAGAATATTCACCGCTTACATTGTATACCGCAAAGGGCATATTGTATATAAGCGCAGCTTCTTTAAGTATATCCAAAAAAGCAAGAGCAGGCTTTACCATTACTATATCCGCTCCTTCTTCAATATCCGCCTCTATTTCCCTGAGAGCTTCATTTTTGTTGGCAATATCCATTTGATAGGACTTTCTGTCGCCAAACTGAGGAGAAGAATCAGCTGCTTCTCTGAAGGGACCGTAATAGGCTGATGCAAACTTGGCGCTATATGCCATTATAACAGTATTTATAAAGCCGTTTTTATCAAGGGCTTCTCTTATTGCTCCCACTCTTCCGTCCATCATATCAGATGGTGCTATAATATCGGCTCCTGCTTTAGCCAAACTTACAGACGACCTGCACAAAAGCTCAAGAGTTTCGTCATTGTCCACATAGCAATCGTGAACAACACCGCAATGACCATGAGAGGTATACTCGCACAGGCATACATCGGCAGCTACTATAAGCTTGGGATATTTTTCCTTTATATGTCTTATGGCAGTCTGTGTAACTCCCTTGTCGTTATAGGCTTCGCTGCCCTTTTCGTCCTTGTGTGCGGGAATACCGAATATAAGTATGCTGTTTATTCCCGCTTTTATTATCCTGTCAAGCTCCTCGTCGAGCCTGTCGGTGGAATATCTGTATATTCCCGGCATTGAGCTTATTTCTTCCTTTATATTTTCTCCCTCTTTTACAAATATAGGATACATAAGGTCATTTTTGCTGACTCTTGTTTCCCTTACAAGGCTTCTGATACTCTCACTTGTCCTCAGTCTTCTGAATCTCTTCATTATACTCTATTGCCTCCACAATATCCTCTACAGTCGATTTTTTACAGCAATATGCGCTATAACCTCTTTTCCTAAGAGTATTACATGTAACATCGCCTATTGCAATTATTTTGGTGCTGTCATCGATCTCATACTTATCCAGATATGTATTTACACCAAGACTGCTGCCAAACACTATGTAATTCTCTCTGCACTTTGAAACACGCTCTGCTTCAACGCTGTAGAGTTTTATTTCTTTATAATTTTTTATAAAATTGTAAATTTTATCAGAGCCATTTTCGGCTCTTAATATCAACTTGCTTTCATTTTCCGCTATCTCATTAAGACCCTTGCCCAATTCCTCAGAGGTATATATATCAGGCATATAGTCGGCATATATGCCATACTCAGCCAAAGCGTCATATGTTCCCTCTCCTATAACGGCTATTTTATTTTTTAAATTTCTTATATCAAAGCCGATCTCCTTAAGGTGGTCAAAGAATATTCTCACGCCGTTGCGGCCGGTAAACACGAGCCAGTCGTAACGATCAAATTTAATATCGGTAATATTAGAATTTGTTTTAAGACAGCATACCTCTTTTACAATATAGTCCTTTTTAATGAGCCGAGCTTTAAGTCGATTTCTGAAATCCTCCGTACCTGTTATTGCAACGGATATTCTCTTTCTGTACGATTTGAAATCGTATAATGCCGTAGGTCCTACAACTATTATTGCAGGAGGCTTTATACTTACAGCGTTTATATTTTCAAGAAGAGTTTTGGTTACTCTTTCATTTTCTGTCGTACCGCTTTCGATTACAGCCGTAGGCGTTTTGCCGTCCATGCCATGCTTCATAAGTCTTTGGGCTATATCCGCTATTGTATTGGCAGCCATAAGAAAAACTATCGTACCCTTTACTTTTGCCAAAGAAGCATAATCGATAATATCTTTTTCGGCAGTATGTCCTGTTACTATATGTATATCCTGACTTACTCCTCTGTGTGTAAGGGGTATTCCTACAATTTCGGGAACGGCTACAGCAGATGTGATACCCGGTACCATTTCAAATTCAATATTATTTTCAATAAGAGCGAGGACCTCTTCCCCTCCTCTTCCGAATACAAAGGGATCGCCGCCTTTAAGCCGAACTACGATACCGTTGCCTTTTGCTTTTTCAACAAGTATTCTGTTTATTTCCTCCTGCTTTACGCTGTGATTTCCCATGCTTTTGCCTACATATATTTTTTCACAGTCCTGTCTTGCATACTCTATAATATCATCGGAGATAAGTCTGTCATATATAAGCACATCACAGCTTTCAACAAGTCTTTTTCCTCTTACGCTTATAAGCTCGCTGTCACCGGGCCCTGCACCCACAAGATAAACCTTTCCCATTACAACTGCTCCTTGATCTTAACGGCTGCTATTTTGCCGATATTTTCATTTTTATCTGTTTTAAAATTTAAACTGCATTTTCTGTTTTTGTAAAAGCATCTGAAATTTATACTTTCATTTTCTATCTGTGCATATGCTCCCATAGGATATTGACAGCCTGTGTCCATTTCCATCATAAATTCTCTTTCATTTGCAAAGCATATATATGTATCCCTGTGATTTATTTTCTCTGTTATATCAGCGGCAGCGCTGTCCTTTCTGCTTTCCACAGCAATAATGCCTTGACATGGCGCCGGAATAAATTCATGTGCGTCCATATATATAAACTCCAGCTCATTATCCTTGTCAAAGCCCATTCTTTCAATACCTGCCGCAGCCAGTACTATGGCGTCGTATTCTCCGTTTTTAAGCTTTCCTATTCTTGTATCTATATTTCCTCTTATATCCTTTATGTTGTACTTTTCTCCAAGCTGTACCTTCCGTCTTTCGCTGCCTGTACCTATTGTCATGTCATTTCTGAGAATATCGCCTTTCCTGAGCAGTATAACATCGGCAGGATTTCCCCTTTTTACAACTGCGGATATACAAAGCTCTTCAGGCAAAAGCACAGGCAGATCCTTAGCGCTGTGTACGGCTATATCTATATCTTCGGCAATAAGCGCCTTTTCTATTTCGCCTGTAAATGCTCCCTTACCTCCGAACCGGCTGAGACTTATATCCCTTCTTTTATCACCGACAGTACTTATTTCTACGATGCGACACTTAATATTAAGCTCTTCAAGAAGTTTAACAATTATTTCTGTCTGTTTAAGGGCTAATTTACTTTTCCTCGTTCCTATTCTTATTTCTGTCATAATTCTCCAGTATCCTATCTCTTAATTTTTTGGCAAGGGAAGGACTTTCTCCGCTTGTACTTACGCTTATTACTATGTTTTCATCAACTGCGTTGGCGCCGAATATAAATGTGCTGTCAGCCTTGCTGTCGGCTACATTTACATATATGCCGTTTTTGATACAGTATTGGGAGATATGTCTGTTCACATTTCTGTCATCTGTTGCTGCCACAACAATAAAAGCGTCTGCAATATATTCATCTTTATATATATCCTTGATCACATTGTGTTCAGAGCTGAATTTTATTTCCCTTGCAATTATTGTAACATCGGCGCCGAATTTCACAAGGACATCTGCCTTTCTTTTTGCAACAGCCCCTCCGCCTATTACATATGCCTTTTTATTTTCAATGTTCACAAACATCGGAAAATATGCCATTTTATTTCTCCTCAATAAATATATCCATAAATTTTTTAAATTCGTCTGCGCTCATATTATCTCTTACTTTATATATTATTTTCTCATATCCCATTAAGCTCATGTCAGACGTTATTTTATCCATGCTTTTCAATATGCTGTGGAAATATAATTCCTTTGCTATATCGTCTGTCATGCTTTCTATTATAAGCTCTGCCCTGTCTGCTTCTCTCAGCTTTATTTTATTGTTATTTTCGGCAAGTTTGCGGAAGTAGTCTATATTATAAAGCTCTGAGCCTTTAATATTTACTATATCCTCATCAATATCCTTAGGTACAGCCAGATCAATATAAAGCTTAGGCTTGTCCGTATGTCTGAGTGCTTCGCTGTATGTAATTGTATAATGGGGACTTGAAGTAGCGCTTATTACAGCTTCCGCCTTGTCAATATATTTATACCTCTCGCTGTAGGGAATAATATCAAAGTCGTTATGCTTATCATTTTTGTCCGCATTATGTATTCTGCTGGTACCGATGACATTAATATTGTGAGCTTTTATATTCTTTGCCGTTATTTCTCCTGCTTTACCTCTTATTCCTATTACAAGTACATTTTTTATACCTCTTTCGGCTATCATATTTCCCACAAGAGTACCTATGGAAACAGATGTTTTTGAAATATATGTATCCGTCTTTATTTTCTTGGCACAGGTGATCGCTCCTCTGAATATAACATGAAGCTCATATCCCACATCGCTGATGCCATTGGCAAAATAATATGCAGTCTTAACCTGTCCCAGTATCTCATCTTCTCCAAGTATCATGGAATCCATGCCGCAGGCCACTCTGCAAAGGTGCCTTACTGCGCTGTTTCCTTCATATATGTTTACAAATTTTTTAAGCTCTGTCAAAGGAATATCCTTAAAGCTACAGAGCTTATCCAAAATAAGATCGGTATCTCCTCTGTCCGAATAAATTTCTATTCTGTTACAGGTAGAGAGCACTATGACCCTTGTATCACTTTTTACAAGTCCTGTAAAGGCTGTTTTTTCACTATCTGTAAAAGCAAGTCTTTCTCTTGTATCTATATCCGCAAGCCTATGGCTTATACTTATGCAGTACATATTATCATTCCTTAACAAATATAGTCGTAAAATAGCTGTCCAAAAACTCCCTGTCGCCATTTACGGAAACGATCTCATTATCAAGTCCGCAATTCTGCACTATAATGTAGTCACGACCCTTGAGCTTTTGTATAATATCATTTATTCCTCTTCCGCTTTTCATTATTATCTTATTTCCTTCGGAGGAAAGAAGAGTTTCTATATTGTCATAACTTCCCGGAGTTATTGTAAGAGGTTTGTTCATTTCCGTAAGACTTACACCT
>CANQBT010000088.1 GCA_947589405.1 uncultured Clostridia bacterium
GCCTACTTGTACATCATCTGTTTTGAGCGTTCCATCTATTGTACCGCCATTACTCTTGGAAAGATAATCTCCTTCAATATTTGTTACCTTATTGGCGACCTCATTTATGGCCGCCACTACCTTTGTGAGCAGCAGCGCCAGGAATTTTCTTAATCCTGCTATGTCTAAAAATTTCACAGCCTATCACCACCTAAGCAAAGAGCGCTTCTATGTCTGCTGTCGATATAGCCCCTATATCGTCAAGCTTTTTCTTGTCCGTAGGAGCCATAAGTCCCATAACTGACTGTGTTGCAGCTGTTGTGGGCGCATGGGGACTGTTTGCATGGGTATAGGCTTCCTGTACCCAGTCGCCACGTCCTGCCGTAGAAGAGGTAGTACCCAATGCAAGGCTTGCGGATACCTCCACAAAAACTGTCCCGGACCATCTGTAGACCTTGTTTGTTGAAAGATCAACGTATATCTTTCCTGCTTCCCCTGTTATTTTCTTTGAATGGGCGCTGTCCTCGTAAAAATTACCGCCATTCAGATAGCCCTCGACCGTATCGTCTACAAAGGAAGGCAGCTGTGCAGCAGGGACCTTGCCATCGTTCCCAAGCTCCGCAACGCCGCCCGGAGAACCCTTCTGCGTCTTATCCATCTTCTTATCTATCTCAGCCTTTATGACCTTATTCTGCACAGGATTTGTGCTGCTTGCGTCAAGGCTGCTGTCTACAATTACATTAGTAGCCCCTGCTTCTATATCGTCAAGCTTTTTCTTGTAAGCATCTGTAAAGTCGTTTGTGGAAAGCTGCTTACCGCTTTCCTTGTCTACCTTACCGTCCAACTCGCCGTTAAGGTGTCTCATCAGGACCTTAAGACCCTCAAGATCCGCAAATTCTAATTTGGACATTTTATCACTCCTCCAATCCTTCCATCAGTCGTGTCATTTCGTCTTCTGTCAAAGCCGCCATACTATAATCCTCTACAGGGTGATACACTCCGTTGTTGTCTTTTGCATAAATCATAGTGTCGCCTATTTCCGTAGGCGGCTTTATAGCCATTGTTACAAACGCCGTACTTGTTGCCTTAGTGGGAAGTCTTTCCGCATTGTTGATCTTTGTCGGCAGTTGCTCGGCTTCGGCAGAGCTGTTTTCCTGCTTTTTTTCTGTGGTATTAGTATCCACTACTACTGCTTTTTTTATTGGTTCGTCTCTAACTGCCTCGACAATACTATCAATATCTTCGTTAGTATCGTTGTTTATATTCTCAGCTTCGTCTGCCGTATCAACGGTATTTTTATCTATAAGCCTGAGCATCTCGCTTAGCGGTATGCTATTGACTGTTGTAGTACCGTCTTGCTCTGCACTAAGACCAGAGCCTACCTTTATTCCACCAAGCTTGTCCCTTGTAGCTGCCGTAAGCGTGTATCCGCTGCCACCACCGCCGCCACTTGAATGGCCGCCGTCTCCAAGCTCTATGGAATGGTATTCAGAATCGTAGACCAAGCCTATGCCGTCTGTCTTGTCGTTGACCTTTTTCAACTCTCGGTCTATTATGTCCATGTTGGCATTTATGTCATTAATATCAGCGTCCTCTAAATAATCCGGCTGCCTTAGTTTGTAATTTTCTGTGTTATTCATGCAATACCTCCATGTCAAGACTGTTTATTGTAAATATTTCCATTTCTTCGCAGCTCACATTTTCATATCCCCCATTGATAGTAAAGTCAGTTATATCTTTTACACCATCACATATAAGAGCAATGTGAAGCATGCGAGCATAACTTATTTCATTGTATTTGAAATTGATCTGCGCCATATACTTATATAACTCAGTTTTGATATTTTCCTTTACAATTTCAACATCAAGTGTATTGTCAAGCTCTATATTGCCCTTTATATCTATAATCTTAGTCAGGGCATTGTAAACCTGACAAATAGCGCCGACAGGAGCTACACCGCTGCCATCACCATTTACATTGGGATCAATATGATCCTGCACAAGCCTTACTGTGTCATCATCAGCTTTGTTGCCATTATCTCCACATATATATAGATTTACCTTGTTTGGAATAACACCGTCTCTTGCTGCCTTTGCACCGCCTACGCCCTTGCATTCCAAAGCCCATAGTATGTAATGCGCCCTGTTGCCGCTTGTAGCAGGCATTTGCAGTCTTAAATAATATCTGTTTCGCAGAGCTTCGTCCGTTTCTTCGTCCACACCGCCCTCTATAGGTTCTGTATTAGTGATACTGTCAACATTTACATTTGAAGTAACTATATTGATAATAGTATTTGCTTCTGTATTTCCGCTTTCACCCGGCAGAACCGCCACTATTGGCGCTCTTGCGCTGCCATTTACTTCTACATCGGCAACAATTTCATATTCCGCTGTTCCGTTCGATACGATCGTACCGCTGTATATCATGCCATTACCCGTAATGTCAATATATCCGCTTGCCCTTGCAGCTGTTTTCCTTGTCAGATCTGTCCATTGTTTAACATATGCGTCAAGCTCGTCCCCTTGCAGGTTTTCAACATTCAGCTTATTTGATGTTTCAAGAAGAAGCTGCAAAAGTTCATATATCTTTATGGCAAAGCTCTTGAACATTTCCCAAAGCCAGTTACCCTTTTGCTTAGAGTAGGTTTCAGGCATTTGGTCAAGCAAGTCTTGTTGAATATCGTTTATTTCGTCATTATAATTCATTTTTCTCACCGTCCTTATGCGTCAGTCAGCGTTACCGATTTATCACCGCTGTTATATTCAACGCCAAGTCCCAAAGTAGAAGCAATATCCCTTATAAAGCAGTATGCTGTACCGTTGTATATCCTTGTATGTATATCAAGCAGCACACGGCCTGCGCATACTCTCTTTTTTTCGGCATTCCATGTCACCTCTCTACCCAACAAATCTATAACCTCTCTTGCCTTTACAAGATTTGAGCCGTCTATATTAGCGGCTTGTACCTGTGCTGTCTTGTCATTGTATCTTACCGTTATAGAAGTAAAATTTGGTGTGTCCGGCTGTTCCTGCGGTGTCATTGGTGTTGTAACAAACATATATTCCGTACATTCTGCCGTCAGCCTTATATTAAGGGATCTGTCATATCTGTAAGAATACCGCCTTATAGCTATAGCCATATTCATTAGCTCAGTCATTCCCCTTGATATTACTATCCTTGCAGGGATCCTGTTGTCACACACATACGCCATAAGCTCAACAATTTCTTTACCGTTGCCCTTGCAGAAATAGTAATCTTTTGTTGGCAGCCATAGATCAAGTGTAAAGCTCTTAGGTTTATTTTGTCCCAACAGCGTCAATGTCTTTGTATGCGTAGTTATTTCTTCATGCGACAGCTCTTGCACCACTTCGGGCAGGCTGTCAGGTATTACCGGTACTTCTACCACCTTTTCGTTGTTATTGTAGCTTAAATACATTTTTACAGACGACATTATTCCGCCTCCTTAAAAATCGGGACTCAGTCCTTTTTCCACCGTCCCTTCTACGCTGCCCTTGACATTGCCCCAGGTATATTTTTTGACATCGCCCCAGGTTACTCTTGCAAGCTCGCCCCAATTAACGTGCTTATACGTTATATTCATATCAAGGTGATACGGTATAAGCTCTGCAAGCAATTCCTTTGTGAAGGTTATAAGTTTATTGTTATCGGCGTTTACAAAGTCCGCCGTCACGACCATGTCCTTAAAGTGTATTTCCACCGTCACGCCGTCAACGGCATTTGCAGTCCCTTCCAGCATAGCCTTTGTCGCCGTTCCTACACCCATAAGCCTTGTCTTAACATAATTACGCCGATCTTGTATATCAGCAGCCCTTTTGGGTATAGCCATTTCATTTTCCTTGTATTCCACATACCATGTAGAATAATCAAGAAATATCTGCTTGTATAAGTCATTTATCCTTTCTTCCGAATAGTCAAGCTTTGTTTTCAGCGCATTTATAATGTCCTGCGTTACCTTGTCACTTCGGAAAAATTCACTTATAAGATTTATCATTTCTATAACCTCCCATAGGCGTATACATTCGACCATAGCTTTGTTTTTCTTACGCCCACATTCTCGTTCTCGGCATTTATCATCATGTTGTTGCCTATATAAACCCCCACATGATAGACCCTGCCGGCTGCGTTAGCCCAGAATACCAGGTCACCCGGCTGTCTGTCGCTTGCCTTTATCTTAGTGCAGCTGTTGTAATATCCCTGCGCCGTAAGTCTGCTTACAGACTTTGCCCCTGACCTGTTGAAGCAGTAATATACCAAACCGCTGCAATCAAAGCTGTCAGGACCTGTTGCGCCCCATACATAAGGCTTACCCACTTGTTCATCAAGTATAGAATACAGACTGCCATAATAAGCGTTTTCGCTACTTGCCACAGAGCTCTCCTTTATTTCCTCTCGCTGTAATATCTCGCCTTCTGTATATGCGCTTGCCGCTTCCTTAAGATATTCTAAAGTACAGCTCATCGTATGTATATTACCCCTGACATTGTGCGTTACAGACGAAATTCTGAATAAGTCATCTATGCATAGATAGTCGTCTGCAACATGCATAACTCTTCCGGGTCTCGCCTTATCATGTCCCACAAAGTCCATTGACAGTTCTCTTTTAAGTCTGTCCTTGTCCTTTAGCTCATTTTCCGCAAGTTTCTTTATATTTTTATAATCATCGGAGCTTACGGAAAAATTTTCTGATAGAAGTCCGTATTTGTTTATACTGTCATTATCGCTTATGCTGTATTCCATTGCAGGCATATTTCCTGTTGTCTTGGAATTTATAACAGCTCTTACCCGGTTTTTAAGTGCTTCTATGGAATGGGTATACTTACCCCTTCCATGCGCTTCCTTATTTGTCACATCAAAGGCAGCTACATTTACCGCAGGCTTAAAAATATATTCTATAGGCTCTTCCGTCAGTTGAAATACATATACCGCTGCACCTCGCAGCTCGTAATAATATTTCTTACCATCGTTATCCTGTTGTATTTTTATAAGCTCTTTTATAATTTCATTTACATTTTTTATGTATACGCCCTTGACCTTAGCAGGCATATCGCATATGCTGCCTATAGTTATGTTAAGGCTATTAAATAGCTGCGACAAGGCAGCCGTCACGCTGATATTTTGAAATTGTATAACAGTATCGTTTTTGTTGAGGTAGAAGCCATAGTCATAGGCTTTTACTTGCCTTTTGGGGTAATTCCTGGTTACACTTACGACAATAGTCTCTATAGTTTCGCCTTCATCATTTTCCACCTTTATAATATCTCCTGCCATTATAAGCAGTCTTGGTATATATCTTTCCTCTGTGTCCGGCACATCAAATGATAAAGACAAGCCCACCGTATCAATGCTTTCCGACCACGTAAGCTCGCCAACCAAATCCGTAATATCCTCGCTTTTACCGTCCTTACACAATGTCACCTTATACATATCATCACCTCCACCCTTGACCATTCCTGAGTGCGGCGCAGAAGAAAGGCATCGGCATCAGCTGACGCAAGGGCTGTTTATATCACATTCAAAATTTCTGCGTAATTAATAATACTGCCATCTTTAAGTACAGCAGCAAAAGAAACTTCAAGCCTTACTCTTTCGGCCTTCCAGTCCCTCACCTCTGTTATTAAAGGGTGTCTTAAAAGGTTTTCAGTCACCTCTCTTTTGAGTTCTGAATTTAAATATCCGTCAGGAAGCCTTCTTTTGCCTATATAGTCATAAATACTTATGCCGAATACCTCTTTTTCATCTTTGGCATACACACCATAAGCATTGGCAGGTGTTCGCAGCACATTTTCAATATATTGCTTCACACCTAAAAAAATCGACTGTTCCGCAGGCAGTCCCTTATTCATAATATGCTGACCTGTGGAATAGTCAAAAATGAAATCCACGCCCGGCGTTGTCTCCTCTGCCGCAGCTTCGTTATTCTCTAAAAAATTTTTTGGGAACATATTATTCCCCCTCTGTCAGATATATGTTCAAATTGTCTATGCCTTCAAATTTTCCCAGTATATATATACTCTGATTATCATCGGCATACATACAGATATATTTGTCACCTATTTCATAGGGGTACTCTTTCAAATACAAGTCGCCCGTAGTCGTGTCCGTACCCTCGTTCATTAATCCCTTTATACTGTAAAATTCAGTATGATCTAAGGGCTTACCGTTGTAATATGTGCGTATAGTCACAGGCTCATAGCCTGTGACTTCGCCTACACACATACCTATCTTGGCCACATTATTCCTTGCGGCTATTTCCTTTGCGACTTCTATATAACCGCTCATTCCATTTTATCCATTACCTTGATGCCCGTAAAAGTAAAGGGCATGCTTCTTTTTACCAAAGTTTTTGATTCCCAATCAGCAGGAGTAACTTCGGTAAATTGCACGCCCGTCACCATATATCTTTCTGTTTTGTTTGTGTTTGGATTTGTTAAGGAAGCGTATATCGTAAATATAGGAGATACGCCCTTCTGCCAGTTTTCAATTATTTCAGCGTCAACGCCTGTATTTATCCTTGCACCTTCAAGAGTACCCTCGCCGTCATATCCTGTATAGACGTGGTGGGTGTTATAATCTCCTGTTGGAGCAAACTCCTCAAATTGTCCCGTCATTTTTATATTGATTTTATTTATTTCGATAAGCTTTTCGGTATTAAGAAATACTTCGCCGCTTGTACCCTTTAAAAATTTATTGGTATCAAACATTTATTATTCCTCCTACTCTAATGTGACAAGGAAATGAAGGTTTTCCATGCAATTGGTCACCTTTATATTTCCTGATAAGAATACGTTTCTCTTAAAAGAACGCCTTTTGACCGTCTCATCGTCCCAATCGGCAGCTTCTGTTTTGCCGGAAGCGATCCACGCCGCTCTTTGTTCTGCAATATCGACTTCGGCAATATTGGTAAACTCTTCGTCCAATATATCTTCATACGCTAAGGCATCAAAATAGGCGCATACTGCGCCGATAAAAAGAGCCTGATTTTTATACTTGTTCTTGAAGCGACCCTGATATGTATTCTTGAATACATCTCTTATGTCGTCCCTTATCATATCCATTGTTTCTACAGTCTCAATGTACTGCATATCTTCTGTAGCTGTGCTTCCGTTAGTTGAGGTAAGCGAATTTATACCTGTCACCACTCTTACGCCGCCGATGTCGTTTGTAAGTACAAACTGACCGGCCTTTATTGCTGCGTCAATGTCTTCAACTTCGTCAACTAAATTAAGATCCGGGAGAAGATAATTTGTGCAGCCCTTTTCTACATTGCAGCTTGCCAATAATCCCAAAAGAGAAGGTATGTAGCTTACTGCCGTTATTTCATCACCATCAATTCCGTAGCAATCCTGATCAAAGTACACATAATGCATACAGTCGTTATTTTTATGGGTACCTATAGCCTTATATGAGTGGGTTGCCTTTTCCTCGCTCTTTATCCAACTTGCAATATCGTCCTGCATTTCTTCTACAGGGCTGCCGATCCAGCCGGAAGGCCTAGCGATCGCTATAGCATTTGCATAATCGGCAAATGTAGTGGAATTATTGGCTATAACCACCACCTCATAAGGCGCAAAAGCCATACACGCCTTTATGTACTTTAAATTATCTGCACTATAGTCCTTTTCATTGACCTCTGCCACATTCTTATATTCGTTTACACGTAACGTCTCCTTTGTTGAGTCGTTAAGCAGCAATATGGCAGTTCCTCTCTCGCTCCTTGTAATAAGAGTGGTAGCCAATTGTCTGAATAAAATTTCAATATTTGGTCTTGTTGCCATTCTTTTATTTCCTCCTTTACATTCTCAGCTTCAATGTTTCCATTGTTTCGGCATCGCTTTCATCCAGGTACTCTGTGCCTATTTCAAAATCAAAGCTTATGTTCAATATCCCTTTTGGCAATCGTTCAAACTCCACTTCGTCTATAAACACAGCACAGCCCTCTTTTATTTCAAAGGGGACTTCCGCAAAATAAAAAGAAAGCCTGTCCTCTATGTCCATCATCTCGGCCTTGCAGTCTTTTTCATTTTTTGCATAATAGTAAATGTCAAAATATACCTTTACCTGCCTTATTGCCTGTGAAAAAAGCCCTGCTTTGGTATCCATAAACACCTTAAAGCAAGACCCTTCCACAGGTTCAGTTAAATCACTGTCAATTGTTGCAATTCCTGTTGCTTCGGTCAGTCCTTCACACACCGCCTTGAATATAGTTTTTAAGCTTACAATAATATCACCCCTCATTCCAAAGTGTCGGCAATTTCATCAACAAAACCCTCACAATCACTTTCATACCTGTCCTCAAATTCGGCCGCTGCTGTCTTAAAGACATGATAACCTTCCACATAGCCTACATTTCTGCCGCTGCGTGTCACCATATTGTGACCTTCTTCAATAAGGTGTCCGTGATGTGCAGGACTTCCTGTATATACTCTTATGCTGTCTGCGCCTGTTGACGAATGCTTGTAATATTTACCTCGCTTAATGCTTTTTTCATAGTTACCCGTCCTTTTCTTCACGGAAGAGCGGGCTTTTTTCTTAGTAGCATTTTTAAGCTTATTACCTTCCTTTTGCATAAATCTTTTGACTTCTTTAGGATAATTTCGTCTTACAAGTTCAAGAGCGTTTGCAAAGTCATCAATGCTTCCGTCAAATTCAAAACCTGACATAGTGCCACCTCCTACACAGACTTTACAGCTTCAACGATCCTGCCACATACAATATCACCTATAATATCGGCGGCATTATCAAGCCCAAATATATTGCCCTGCACCTGTACAGTCACATTTATATTGGGCTTCTGTTGGGCGATCTTTGCGCTTTTATCGGCAGGAATTATACGTGTTCCCGTAGGAAGGTCCATTATTTCACCGCCGTTTTCGTTTACTCTTGTCCAACCGCCGCCAAAATACGTCGTACCTGTTGCATTGCTGTCTGTACTGTTTGTATTTATGGCAGGGTTGTCTGTGCTTCCTGTTGTTACTGTCAATGGGATAGTAACTGACATAGGTTCGCCAAGCATATCTTTTATTTTGTTTTTAAATTTTTTGGTAGCTTCATCGGCAGCGTCAAGGCTTTCTTTGCTTACAAGACCTTCACTATATGTTTTAGCAATAAGTGTTGCGCCTGTTTGTAATTGTGGTCCTTCGGTGTTGCTATCAAGAGTTTTGAGTATATCAATAATGCCTTGTG
>CANQBT010000089.1 GCA_947589405.1 uncultured Clostridia bacterium
TTCGCAGTCGGCTACTTTCACATAAGGCGTTGCCGCAGCCGTTCTTATAAATCCGTATTTCATTTGTTACTCCTTTTCAGTTCAAAATCTATGAGTTTGTCAAGAAAATCCCCAAAGCTCATATTAAGTCCTTCTGCTGCTCTCGGTACAAGACTTATGTCGGTAAGTCCCGGAAGAGTGTTTACCTCTATAACGTATATCTGCTCTTCCTTTACTATCATGTCGATACAGGCATAGCCCCTGCATTTAAGTACATTAAATGTCTTTACGGCAATGGCTCTTACCATATCCCTAAGGAAAACAGGCATATTGCTTATATCGCCTATAGGCGCCTTCTGTGCCGATTTATCTTCATAGCTGAACATTTCTCCGCTTTTGTTTATATCCAGTACAGCCATTACCTCCGTCCCGTTTTCTCCTTCGTATACGGCACAGGTTATTTCTCTTCCCTTTATATATTTTTCCGCAATAACATCGTCATCATACATTTCAATTATATTTTCCGCTGCTCCTTCAAGCTCTTTTGTATCATAGGCTATGGATATGCCTATACTGGAGCCGCCTCTGTTTGGCTTTACTATAAGAGGAAAGCCTATCTGCCTTATTTCATCGGCATGCTCTATTATTCTTTCTCCTCTTTTGATAAATACGTCCTCAGGCACCTGTATATAGTTGGCAGCCATAACCGTCTTTGCCATTTTCTTATCCATACAAAGTGCGCTTGAAAGAACTCTGCTGCCGACAAAGGGTATGCCCAAGCAATGGAGAAAGCCCTGCAAAGAACCGTTTTCACCGTTACCGCCGTGCAGAGCGCTCAGCACAATATCAGGAGGTTCTTTTATAAGCTCTCTTGCCCAGTCTGTAGAACCGCTTGCAGGCAGCTTGTATATTTTGATATTGTATTTTTCTCTGTCAAGATTTGCCTCTATGTTCTCGCAGGACCTAAGGGATATTTCCCGCTCTACAGAGCTTCCTCCTGCAAGTATCGCTACGTTTATTCTGTTCATTGTATTCTCCTTTTATTTATTTCGGCAGGTCGATGTCGGGTCTGCCAAAAATCATACCAAAAACCTTCTGAGTCGGTTTTCTGTTTCCTCATCGGCGTACAGCTCAAAATAATATCCGTCATCTCTTGTTTCGCTTGCCGTTATTTCACAGCTGCCATGAATTATGCTCAGCAGTCTGCCTTCGGAATAGGGTATGAGCACAGAAATGCTTCTCTTGAAGGAACGCACCATATCCTCAAGCTTTTCCATAAATTCAGGTATATTTTTACCTGTTGCGGCGGATATTGCCATAGTATATGATGCTTTGCTGTCATTTATAAGAGGAAGCTCTATATCCTCCTTGTCTGTTTTGTTGTATACTGTCAGCACAGGCTTTCCTTCGGCGCCAAGCTCTTTGAGAGTGCTGTATACCACATTCATCTGCTCCTGCCTTTTGGGATTGGACGCATCTACGACATGCACAAGTATATCCGCATATCTTGCCTCCTCAAGAGTTGCTCTGAATGCCTTTATAAGATTATGAGGAAGCTTTTGTATAAAGCCTACGGTATCGGTAAAGAGATATTTCGCTCCGCTTTGCGTTTCAACAGAGCGTGTAGTGGTATCAAGAGTGGCAAACAGCTTGTCCTCAGCCAAAACATCTGCTCCCGTAACGGTGTTAAGTAGTGTAGACTTTCCTGCGTTGGTATAGCCCACAAGGGCTATTACGGGTATATTGCTTTCAATTCTTTTTTCTCTGAGCACACGCCTGTGGTTTTCTATTTCCTTAAGCTCTTTGTTAAGGTCTGAGATCCTGTCGGCAATATTTCGTCTGTCGGTCTCCAGCTTTTTCTCACCGGGACCTCTTGTGCCTATACCTCCGCCAAGACGGGACATTTCAATACCTCGTCCCGTAAGGTGTGCCATGTTGTATTTAAGCTGTGCCAGCTCTACCTGTACCTTGCCTTCGGCAGATGCGGCTCTTTTTGCAAATATATCCAGTATAAGAAGAGTCCTGTCCATTACCTTTATATTAAGGGCGTTTTCAAGACTGCGTATCTGGTTCTGATTAAGCTCGTCGTCGCATATTATTCCCGTAGCTTCGGTAAATTCCGTATATGCCCTTAGCTCTTCTGTCTTTCCCTTGCCCAGATAGGAAGCCCTGTTTACGCTTTCTCTTTTCTGTATGAGTCTGCCTACGACCTCTGCTCCGGCAGTCTGCGCCAGCTCCGCCAATTCGTCAAGACAGCTTTCTGTGTCAAATTCACCGCTGCCTGTGTCAACTCCCACCAGCACCACTCTTTCGGTTTCCTTTTCCGTATTGTAAAGCATATCAATTACCTACCTCTACATCTATGCTTGAAGCTATGCCGTTGTCCTCTGATACATTGCCCTTTGCCTTTTTGCCGTCATTGCAGCCCAAAAGGGATATAAGCATTGCGGATATAAGCAGTATTGCGGTAAATTTTTTCATTTTATTTCTCCTTTATTTTGTCAAAAAGCTCTGCCGCAGTATCTTTGGCGGCTGTTATGTGTATCGGTTTTTTTGTAACAGGGTGTTCAAAGCTCAGCTCTCTTGCAAAGAGAGCCGGAAGTACACCTCTTTTGTGCTTAAAGCTGTCGTTGTATTTCGTATCGCCGTAAATAGGGTAGCCCATATGCGAAAACTGTACCCTTATCTGGTGATGACGTCCTGTTTCAAGATATATTCTTACAAGGGTAAGGCAATTTGCCCTTTCTATTATTTCATAGTCAAGAGCTGCTCTCTTTGCGCCTATGTTTCCCTTGTTCACCACCTTTGATGTATTGGTCCTGCCATTTTTGAAAATATAGTCCTCAACATGACCGCCACAGGGAACGGTACCGCAAAGAACGGCAGTATATATTTTGTTTGCCTTATTTTCCCGTATCATTTCGGTAAGCAGAGCTGCCGTAGTCTTATCCTTTGCAAAAAGGGAAACTCCGCCTACAGGTCTGTCCAGCCTTGTTATTATATGACAGGGTGTGTTACAGTATTCCGACACAAGCTCCGTAAGTGAGACCTCTCCGCTCTTATCACTCTGAACGGGCATGCCTGCTGACTTAAGTACGGATATTATATATTTATCTTCATATAAAATTTCTAAGCTCATATTTGTCCTCCTTTTTTAATTTTATTTGATTATTTGATTTTGTCAATATTTAAAACAAAAAAAATGGATTATATTATTATACTTCGACAAATAACAGTTGCAGCATTAAGTATACTGTTATCTGTAATATTACTTTACAAAGGAGAATAATATATGAAAAAAATAAAAAGGAGCATTGAGAGTCTTATAAAAGGAAGCAGTATTCCCTATGCCATAATAGGTTTTATGCTTGGCAGACTGGAGATATTCGGGATAATAGATCCCATAATAATAGGCTATGTTTCGGTATTCTGCTGTCGGACAGGCTTTTATGCCGTAGCCCTGTCGGCTGCTGCGGGACTTCTCAGCGTATACGGTAGGATATACATATCCAGATATATAGGGGCAATACTCATACTCTGTGCAATGCATATACTGGGAAATGAAAAAAGGCTGTCTGCCTTCAGCGGCGGTCTTGCAATGCTGTGCTCGGGCATAACCTTTGCCGTGTTTTACGATTTTTCAATGTACTATGTACTGCTTGCAATTACAGAATCGGCGTTGGCAGTATGCTTCAATATAGTGCTGAGGGGAAATATAGGCATGCTCAATATAATAGATACGCCTGTTGTAAATACAGACTGTTATCCCAGAGAGATAGAGAGGATAGCTGCCGTAAGGCTCAAGGGCATAGCCTCTCTTTTCAGTAAAATATCACGCTCCTACAGCGAAGCGACAGGGACCCATGATACAAGCTCTTATGAAAAGCAAAGGATACTTGATACCATAACGGCAAATAGCTGTAGTCTGTGTACTATGATGGAGGAGTGCTGGCATAAAAACTGCGCCTATACATGCAAGGTATTTTACGGCGCAATAGACAGCTGGCTAAAAATGGGAGAGGTACAGCCATTACCTGAAAGCTTCTGCGAAATATGCGGAAACAGCGCCATAATATGCGCAAGGGCAAGAGGCTGTATAGAGCAGTATAAAAGCGATAAGATATGGAGAAAAAAGCTTTCCTCCGTAAGGCAGCTTGTTTCGGAGCAGATGAAATGCGCGGGAAACGCCATAGAAGAGCTATACAGAGATATGGAATGCGGAAGGGTGGACAGAGGACTGAGCGGAAGGATATACAAGGGTCTTAGCTCATCTCTTGTAAAAAGCGCAGCCGCAGTTACAAAAAACGGTATAACGGAAATATATATAAGACTCAGGGACTGTCACGGCTGCAATCTGTGTATCGATACTATAAGAGAAATAACAGGCAGGGAATTTATAAGATATGAAAAAGATTGTATACTGGAAAGAGACGATTGTTTTCTTCATTTGATAGAAGAGCCGCCTATAAGGATAAGCTCGGCTTCTGCTTCCGCCTCCAAAGAGGACAGCGAAATTTCAGGTGACTGCTATACTGTCATCGATATGAAGGGCAAGTGCATACTTGCCGTTGCAGACGGAATGGGCAGCGGTATAAAGGCACGGGAGGAGAGCGCAGCGTCTATAGAGCTTTATGAAGATTTTGTATCGGCAGGCTTTGAAAGCGATACCGTTCTGGATATTATAAATTCGGTGCTTCTTATGCGTGAGGATAATGAAAGCTTTACAACACTTGACATATGTACTGTGGATCTGTACAGCGGAAAAACGGAATTTATAAAAATAGGCGCCGTTTCCACAGTCATAGCCCATACGGGAGGTACGGAAACAATACGCTCATCAACGCTGCCCGCAGGCATACTGGGACAGGTGGATACAGATACACGCACAAGATTTTTGGAAAAGGGAGATGTTATAGTGATGATGACAGACGGTGTGCTGGACTCCACAGGCAATGTAATAAGGAACGAGGATTGGCTTGTGGATATAATAGAGAAAAGGCATACCAACAACCCCAAAATACTGGCTGAGAGCATACTGAACAAGGCCATAGAAAATTCTCAGGGAACAGTACGTGACGATATGACGGTGTTGGTTTCATCTTTATATTGACGTGTAAAATATCATTGTGATATTATTTAAATTAAAGTATTACTAAATAAATACAAGGGAAAAGATACCATGCTTTATAAAGTAAAAAATACAATAGAAAAATTCAATATGCTTGAAAAAGGCGATACAGTCGTAATAGGCGTGTCAGGCGGTGCAGACTCCGTATGTCTTGCTCATGTCATGAACTGTATTAAAGAGGAATACGACCTTCATATCATTCTTGTACATGTGAATCATCAGCTCAGAGGCGCCGATGCGGACAGAGATGAGGCATATGTAATGAGTCTTGGCGAGAAATATGACTGTGATGTGCGTATATTCAGCTATGACGTAGCCAAGCTTGCAAAGGAAAGGGGACTTACCCTTGAGGAAACAGGCAGAGAGCTGAGATACGAGGCATTTTACAAAACGGCGGGAGAGAGAGGAAAGATAGCCGTAGCCCACAATATAAACGACAACTGCGAAACTATGCTTATGCGTTTTTTCAGAGGTACGGGAATAAAGGGACTGGGCGGCATAAATCCCATAAGGGATAATATAATCCGCCCTCTTATAGAAATATCCAGAGCGGAGATAGAAGGCTACTGTCTTGAAAACAAGCTGGAGTATTACACCGACTATACCAACAACATAGACATATATACAAGGAACAAAATAAGGCTTAAGCTGATACCCTTTATAGAAAAGGAATTGAATCCCAATATAGTCAACACATTGTACCGCACATCGGAGATAATGGCGGCGGAGGACAAATACTTAAGCGAAGCGGCGCAAAAGGCATATAACGAATGCGAGGTATCGCCTAAGAGGATAGACGTTGAAAGGCTGAAAGCATATGACCCTGTCATACAGCGCAGGATAATACGTCTTGGCTTTGTGGATTTTTCTGCAGATCTCCACGATATATCCTATTCAAATGTGGAAAATGTGCTTTCCCTTGCGGAAAAGGAAAGCGGAAGGACAATAGAGCTTCCTCACGGGCTTAGAGCGGTACGTGAGCAGAGCACCATATATTTTTGCCGAAGTGAGGAAAGAAAGCCCTTCTTTTATGAAATAAACAAAGATGAAAAGAAATACTGTAAGGAATTAGGGGCATATATACTCCTTACCGACAAAAAATGTGAAAAAAATGCAAAATTACTGTATACTATTTCCTTTGATTATGATAAAATAAAATTACCGTTGGCGCTGAGAAGCCGTAAGGCAGGAGATAAAATATATATTGCAGGCATAGGGGGAAGCAAATCCCTTAAGAAGCTTTTTATAGACAGCAAGGTACCTATGGTGGAAAGAGACGGCATACCGATACTGGCTATGGGAAGCGATGTACTGTGGATAAGCGATATGAAAACCTCCGACCGCTACAAGGCAGGCGACACTACGGTAAACTACTTGCATATGTATTTACTGGAGGAATAGTATTATGAAGGAAATAATCACAGAGCTTATTTCGGCAGAGGCTATTGAAAAAAGGGTAGAGGAGATTGCCGCAGATATAACGGAATACTACAAGGGCGAAGAGCTTACGACTATCTGCGTATTAAAGGGTGCCGTTATGTTTATGGTAGATCTTGTCAAGCATATCGATCTGCCCGTTAAGTTTGACTTTATGGACGTTTCAAGCTATGGCAACGCCACAGAGTCCAGCGGAAATATAAGGATAAACAAGGATCTTGAGAACTCTATCGAGGGTCAGAACGTCCTTATAGTAGAGGATATTATAGACAGCGGCGGCACGCTTTTCCAGCTTCTCAAGTATTTAGGCTCCAAAAAGCCCAAATCACTTAAAATATGTACTCTTTTTGACAAGCCCGAAAGGCGCAAATACGACATAGACGTTACATGGAGGGGCTTTGAGATACCCGATGAGTTCATAGTGGGCTATGGTCTGGACTATGCTCAGAAGTATAGAAATCTTCCTTACATAGGCGCTCTTAAATTTGAAAAATAATTAAAAAAATTCTTGCATTATTTACTTTAATGTGTTAAAATCTCTTTATATTATAATTTTCCTATAGAATAAATAGGAAATACAAAGGAGATGCTTATATGAACACAAGAAAATTATGTATCACAGGACTGCTTATTGCTCTTACCTGTGTTGCCACAATGATAATAAAAATACCTATTCCGGCAACTCAGGGATATATAAATGTAGGCGACAGCATTATTCTTATTACAGCTGCTCTTCTGGGTAATCCCTTTGCAGCCCTTGCGGGAGGAATAGGCTCTGCTCTTGCAGATCTTATACTTGGCTATACCAATTATGTACCTGTTACATTTGTTGTAAAGGGCATTGAAGGACTTATAGCCGCAGCTATAGCAGGAAGGGGCGCAGGCTTCTTTACCGTAAGGAAAATGGCAGGCGCCGTAATAGGCGTAGCATGGATGGTGCTGGGATACTTCATATGTGAGATATTTATGTATGACATAGCCGCTGCTTCAGGTTCGGTTATTTCCAACTGCATACAGGCGGCAGGCAGCTTTGTGATATTCCTTGTATTGGGCTTTGCTCTCTATAAGGCAAAGATACAGAAATTTGTATCAAAAGATTGATTTTGTACATATTAAGAGTGATGGGAAACTGTCACTCTTATATATTGAAAATAAGGAGGTTCCTATGGACAGCAGATTGGAAACACTTGCAAAAAATATAGTGGGCTACAGCTGTAAGGTCGAAAAAGGCGAAAGAGTGCTTATAAGCACCAACGGCACATCAGCGTTTCCCCTTGTAAAGGCGCTTATAAGGGAAATATATAATGTAGGCGCATATCCATTTGTGGATATAAAGTCAAATATAATACAAAGAGAGCTTATGATGGGCTGTACAGCCGAAATGTTTGATGAGATAAAGGAAATAGACGATGCCAGAATGGCGCTTATGGACGCATATATAGGTATAGGCTGCAATGACAATACCTCTGAGCTTGCCGATGTACCCGGTGAGAAGCAGTCTATATGGAGCAGGGACTATGACAACAAGATACTTGAAACACGTCTTAAGAAAAAATGGGTCGTGCTGAGATACCCCAACAATTCACTTGCACAGTCCGCAGGCACAAGCCTTGATGCCTTTGAGGACTTCTATTTCAAGGTATGCAATCTGGACTACAGCAAGATGAGCAAGGCAATGGACAGTCTTGTAGAGCTTATGAACAGGACCGACAAGGTGCGTATAACAGGCAAGGGTACCGATATTTCATTCAGCATAAAGGACATACCTGCCATAAAGTGCGCCGGAGAGATGAATATACCCGACGGAGAAGTATATACGGCTCCTGTCAGGGACAGCGTAAACGGCACTATCGCCTATAATACCCCTACGGAATATCAGGGCGTTACCTACGACAGCGTCACATTGGAATTTAAAGACGGCAAAATAGTAAAGGCAACGGCAAACGATACGGAGAGAGTAAATAAAGTATTCGATACGGACGAAGGCGCAAGATATGTAGGGGAATTTGCCATTGGCGTGAATCCCTATATCACAAAGGCAATGAAAAACATACTTTTTGACGAAAAGATAAGGGGATCTATACACTTTACTCCCGGCAATGCCTATGAGGACGCAGACAACGGCAACAGAAGCGCTATACATTGGGATCTTGTGCTTATACAGACAGAGGACTATGGCGGCGGAGAGATATACTTTGACGACGTGCTCATAAGAAAAGACGGAGTATTTGTACTCGATGAGCTTAAATGCCTCAATCCCGAAAATCTTGTATAAACTTGTAATGGAAGGGTCATATTGCCCTTCCATTATTTATTTATAAATTTTTGTTTATATTAGTAGAATCGACCCTATCGGCAGCCCAACGCAGGCGTAATCTCAACTCAACGAAATGGT
>CANQBT010000090.1 GCA_947589405.1 uncultured Clostridia bacterium
GTACATTTGACTTTGAAGAAGCCGTACAGCTTGTAAGAAAAAGAGGAAGATATATGACAGAGGCGGTCCCTGCAGGAGAGGGCGCTATGTGCGCAGTACTGAACCTCAGCGAGGACAGAATACAGGAGGCCTGCGATGAGGTAAAGGATATAGGCAGATGCATGATAGCAAATTACAACTGTCCAGGTCAGATAGCCATAGCAGGCGATAAGGCGGCTGTGGAAAGGGCAGCGGAAATTGTTGTGGAAAAGGGCGCCAAGAGAGCTGTAATGCTCAATGTAAGCGGTCCCTTCCATACATCTCTTTTAAAGCCTGCTTCAGACAAGCTAAAAGAAGAACTTAATACAATAGCTATACACGATATGAAAATACCTGTTGTGACAAACCTTACCGCAGAGGTGGTAAAGGATAAGTCACAGGTAGCCGAAATACTTACAAAGCAGGTAATGAATCCTGTCAGATGGGATCAGTCGGTAAGAAATATGATAGCAGACGGTGTAGATACCTTTGTTGAAATGGGTCCCGGCAGAACTCTTTCCTCTTTTGTAAAGAAGATTTGCAAGGAAGTAGGCGCAGAGGTAAATATTTATAATGTAGAGGACTTAAAGACACTTGAAAAGGCTTGCGGAGGTTTAGGATTATAATGAAGGATAAGACAGTAATAGTAACAGGGGGAGCAAAGGGCATAGGCAGAGCAATAGCCCTTGCCTTTGCAAAAGAAGGCGCTAATATTGTATTAAACTACAGAAGCACCTCTCCCGACAGCGTTAAGTCGGAAATAGAGGATATGGGCGTTAAGTGCCTTACATATAAGGCCGATATAAGCAAATTTGACGAAGCGGCTTCTCTTGTAGACGCTGCATTAAAGGAATTCGGCACAGTTGATGTGCTTGTGAACAATGCAGGTATCACAAAGGATACACTTATTATGAGAATGAGCGAGGAGGACTTTGACAAGGTAGTTGAGACCAATCTCAAGGGCTGCTTCAATATGATAAGACATTGTACAAAGCCTATGATGAAGCAGAGAAAGGGAGCTATTATAAATATGAGCTCAGTAATAGGGATAGCGGGAAATGTAGGTCAGCTTAACTATGCTGCCAGCAAGGCAGGTATATTAGGCATGACATACTCAGCTGCAAAGGAGCTTGCTTCCAGAAATATTACATGCAACGCCATAGCTCCCGGTATGATAGCGACAGATATGACAGACGTGTTAAGCGATAAA
This sequence comes from uncultured Clostridia bacterium, assembly GCA_947589405.1. Taxonomy (GTDB): domain Bacteria; phylum Bacillota; class Clostridia; order Lachnospirales; family CAG-274; genus CANPXH01. The sequence continues at coordinate 1,229 of CANQBT010000090.1, forward strand.
ATGAAGGAACAGATAATGTCGGCTATTCCTCTCAAGCGTTTCGGCAAGCCTGAGGAGATAGCTGAAACAGCCGTATTTTTAGCTAAATCACCCTATATTACAGGACAGGTGATAAGGGTAGACGGCGGTATGGTCATAGGTTAAGGAGGAATAGAGATGGAACACAGAGTTGTAATTACAGGCATAGGCGCCATTACGCCTATAGGCAACAATACTGCCGAATTTTGGGACAGCCTTAAAAACGGCAGAAGCGGTGTTGACATTATTTCTAAATTTGATGTTACTAACTGCAAGGTAAAATGCGCAGCGGAGGTAAAGGGCTTTGACCCTTCAACTGTCGTAGACAGAAAGGAAGTCAGAAGAAACGACTTATTCAGCATATACGCTATGGGCGCTGCGGACGAGGCTGTAGCTATGAGCGGTATCGATATGGATTCCATAGACAAGCATCGTTTAGGTGTTATAGTCAGCTCAGGTATAGGCGGAATAAACACTATTCAGGAACAGTCTGCCAAAATGACCTTAAAGGGCATGTCAAGAATAGCGCCTTTATTCATTCCTATGGCAATAAGCAATATGGCGGCAGGCAATATTGCCATACGCTTTGGCGCAAGAGGTACCTGTCTTGACGTTGTGACTGCCTGTGCTTCCAGTACTCACTCTATAGGCGAGGCATTCAGAAACATAAAGCATGGCTACAGCGACTATATAATAGCAGGCGGTTCAGAAGCCTCCATATGCGAGCTGGGTATAGGCGGCTTTGCTGCTCTTACAGCTCTTTCCACAAGCGAGGATCCCAAGAGGGCTTCCATTCCTTTTGATAAGGAGAGAAGCGGCTTTGTAATGGGCGAGGGCGCAGGTATCGTATTTATGGAATCTCTTGAAAGTGCAAAGGCAAGAGGTGCGGAGATATTAGCTGAAATAGTGGGCTATGGCTCTACCTGTGACGCATATCATATCACAAGTCCTTTGCCGTAGAGGAAGCGGGTATCGACAAAAACGATATAGATTATATAAATGCACACGGCACATCTACACATATAAACGACGCCTCCGAAACACTTGCAGTTAAAAAGGCATTTGGCGAACATGCTAAGGATATAAACATAAGCTCTACCAAATCCATGACAGGTCATCTTTTAGGCGCTACAGGCGGCGTTGAGGCTGTTGCTACCGTGCTTGCCATAAAGAACGGCTTTGTACCGCCTACAGCTAATTATAAGGTGCCTGACGAGGAATGCGACCTTAATGTTACGCCTAACACAGGCGTTCCAAGAGATATTAAATATGCTCTGAGCAATACTCTTGGCTTTGGCGGACACAACGGCGTGCTCTGTTTCAGAAAATGGGAGGAATAAGATATGCTCAATATTAAAGAAATACAGGAGATACTTCCTCACAGATACCCCTTTTTATTAATAGACAAGGTCCTTGAGATAGAAGAAGGCAAGAAGTGTGTTGCCGTTAAAAACGTAACTATGAACGAGCCGTTTTTTCAGGGACATTTTCCGCAGCAGCCTGTTATGCCGGGAGTGCTTATTATAGAAGCTCTTGCACAGACAGGTGCCGTTGCAATGCTTTCTATGGAGCAGTTTAAGGGCAAGATAGCGTTTTTCGGAGGTATTGACAAGGCCAAGTTCAGAGGAATGGTCACTCCGGGAGATACTCTGCGCCTTGAGGTTGAAATGATAAAGCTTAAGAGAAACGCAGGCATAGGCAAGGGTATTGCCTATGTGGGAGAAAAGAAGGTTGCTGAAGGCGAGCTTACATTTATGATTGGCTGATGAGGTATTGATATGAAATTGATTGACAATATAAAGGGCGGTCTTGACAAAATAAGCGTAGAGACCTTGAAGGAAAGAGCGGAAGCCATTAAAAATGCTCTTCCGAAGGTTTCCGAAAAGAAAGAAGAAAAACCCGAAACGAAAGAAGAAATACCGGAGGATTGCATTAAATGTCCTTCATGTAACAATATTATAGAAAAGAAGTCTCTTGGCAGTCTTAAAATATGCCCTAATTGCGCAAAGCTTTTCAGAATGAATGCCAAAGACAGGATAAAAGCCATAGCGGACGAAGGCAGCTTCAAGGAAATGGATATAAATATGGAGGCTGCCAATCCTCTTAATTTCCCTGACTACTCCGCCAAGATAAAGGGACTCCAGGAAAAGACAGGCTTAAAGGACGCTGTTAAGACAGGCACATGTACCATAGGCGGCTACAGATGTGTAATAGGCGTTATGGACAGCGGCTTCATGATGGGATCTATGGGCTCTGTTGTAGGCGAAAAGCTTACAAGAGTATTTGAATACGGCACAGAGCATAAGCTCCCCGTTATAATATTTACTTGTTCGGGCGGTGCCAGAATGCAGGAGGGTATAGTTTCACTTATGCAGATGGCTAAGGTAAGCGCTGCCGTTGCCAAGCATTCTGAGGCAGGTCAGCTTTACGTTACCGTGCTTACAGATCCTACCACAGGCGGTGTGACCGCTTCATTTGCAATGCTTGGAGATATTATACTTGCAGAGCCTAAGACGCTTATAGGCTTTGCAGGCAGACGAGTTATAGAACAGACTATCAAGCAGAAGCTTCCCGATGAGTTCCAGACCTCCGAATTTTTACTGGAGCATGGCTTTGTAGATGCTATTGTGGAAAGAGAAAAGCTTCCCGATACATTAAAGACTATATTAAAGCTTCATAATTGTAAAAAGGAGGTAGAGTGATAATGCCTGCTTATGATAATGTTAAAATTGCCAGAAAAATATCAAGGCCGACTGCTCTTGACTATATAGACCATATTTTTGAGGACTTCGTTGAGCTTCATGGCGACAGGGGATTCAGAGATGACAAGGCTGTTATAGGGGGCATTGCCTCTATTAACGGCATCCCTGTTACTGTAATAGGCATACAGAAGGGCAAGACTATGGAGGAGAATATTGAGCGCAATTTCGGTCAGCCCCATCCTGAGGGCTACAGAAAGGCCTTAAGGCTTATGGAACAGGCTGAAAAGTTCCACAGACCTATAATAAATCTTATAAACACAAGCGGAGCATATCCGGGACTTGGCGCTGAGGAAAGAGGACAGGGAGAGGCTATTGCCAAGAATCTTATGGTAATGGCAAATCTCAGAACGCCTACCATCTCTGTTATTATAGGCGAAGGCGGCAGCGGCGGCGCTCTTGCCCTTGCCGTTACGGACAGGGTATGGATGCTTGAAAATTCCGTATATGCCGTACTTTCTCCCGAAGGCTTTGCCAGTATTCTCTGGAAGGACGCCAAGAGAGCCAAAGAAGCAGCCGATCTTATGAAAATAACAGCGGAAGATCTTCTGGATATGGGCGTTATAGAAAAGGTAATAAAGGAAGTGGACGGAGGCTGTCAGAACGACTTCGGATTTACCGCAAACCTTATGAAGGCAAAGCTTGAATCAGAGCTTGAAATACTTATGGCAAAGGATATAGATACTCTTCTGAAGGAAAGATATAACAGATTTAGGAGCTTTGGCGAATTTAAGGAATAATTTGTATTATCAAAGGGTAAATTCCATTGAGCAAAAAAAACGGGCTGTACTCAAATGCTGATCTTATCGGCATTTGGTACAGCCCTTTTATGCTTGTGTCGAAATGTTGACAAATAAGCTCAATTAATGTAAAATAATTAAGATAAAACAATGCATTTAAAGAGAGGAAAGCAATGAACATACCAAAAAAATTAAAGGCGTGGATCCTTTTGTGCAGATGCGACCAGCCCTTTATAGAAACCCCATTTGCAATTACGGCAGCCTTTCTGACAGCTGAGGATTCTATCCCCGATATAAAAAAATTGATATGTATTTTCTTTGCATGCTTTTCGGGCTTTATGGCAGGCTGTGTTTTTAACGGCATTGCAGACAGGAAAATAGATGCGGTGAATCCAAGAACAAAGGACAGACCCGTTGCATCGGGAATGGTAACGGTCAGGGAAGCCCTGTGCGTTATGGTCTTTTGCATAGCTGTTGTAATAGTGTCTACATGGCTTATAGATCCGTTTTATGTTCTGCTTCTTCCTATACCGATAGGTCTTTGCCTTGTGTATTCTCTCACAAAGAGATTCACATGGCTGTGTCATGTTTGTTTAGGCGTAGCAAACGCTTCAATACCTGTGGGAACATGGATAGTGTATAACGGCTGGAGGGATTGGCGTGCTCTGCTTGCAGGCGCACTTATGTTTTTCTGGACGATAGGCATTGAGATAATATATAATTCTCAGGACGTGGAATACGACAAGAATATGGGAATGAATTCGATACCTGTAAGGTTCGGACTCAGATTTGCATATAATTTGTCACTACTGTGCCATATAGCTATGGCAGTTGTATTGGCTGCTCTTATATACTTTGCACATGCAGGACTTATTTTTACTGTCGGTTCGGTCATATGCTGCTGCATACTGGTGTATGAGCATGCTTTGGTACATGGGCTCAGGAAGGAAAATGCAGATAAAATATTTAATTTAAGTCAACTGTTCAGCTTTTTGCTGATGGTTTCTGCTGTGTTGGATAAGTTAGTTTACATACATATATAGAGGAGTAAAAATGAACGAGATCAATATTAATGAGATGTTGAATACGGAGCTTGAAAAGGTCTCCGTATGTATAAAAGACCTGCTTAAGTCAAAAAATAGGATCATGCAGAGCGTTATGAATTGGGTTGTAAGATCAAAGGGGAAAATGCTCAGACCTCAGATGGTCATTCTCTGTTCAAAATTCGGCGATGAAGAAAAGGATGTGTCTGAACTTGCAGCTTTAGTCGAAATACTTCATATGGCAACGCTGGTCCATGACGATGTTATAGATGATGCGGAAAAGAGAAGGGGACTTTTATCTGTTCAGAAAAAATTCGGCAAGAACATGGCTGTGTATTCAGGCGATTTTATGCTCTTCTCATCTTTGGGTAAAATAGGAGAGCGTTTGTCAAATGATGAAGTCAGGATATATTACAGTAAATTTTATCCTCTTATGGAGCAGATATGCGACGGAGAGCTGGGACAAAACGCCATGCTCTACAATATAAATATTACTGAAAATAAGTATTTAAGCAATATAAAGGGCAAGACTGCCGCAATGTTTGAATTTGCATGCGGACTGGGAGCCGCTGCGGCAAAATGCAGCGAGAATGTTGAGAAAAATTTAAGCGAATTCGGTCTTAACTATGGCATACTGTTCCAGATAATGGACGATCTTCTGGACTATAAAAGCAGCGTTGGCATTATAGGCAAGCCTGTGTATCAGGACTTTGAAAACGGCATATATACGTTGCCTGTAATTTACGCTCTTGAGAATGCGTCCTGCCGCAAGGAAATAATAAAGATAAAAAAGGCCGTTAAGAAAAACGGCTTTACATCAGAGCTTACAGACCGTCTTACAGAGGCTATAGTAAAGGCTGACGGCTTCAAAAGATGCTTTGAAAGAGCTGAGAATTTTTACAATAATGCAAGAAACGCTCTTGCAGAGCTTCCTTGTACAGCTGAAAGAAAGTATATGGAAGCACTTCTGGATAAGCTTTACAGCGATATACAGGGATAATAAGCTATTACGAGCTAAAGACTGTTGGCAAAATGCCCTTTCGGCATATTTGCGGCAGTCTTTTTTGTGTGTTATGCTTTTGGAATGTTTTTAGAGAAAGGGGGATTGGTTTAGATCAATCGACCCTTCAGTCAGTCACGTTCAAAAATATCTTAGTCTGAAATTTTTGACGTGACTGACAGCTTCCCTCAAAGAGGGACGCCTTTAGTTAATGTTCTGCAAGTGCTTTAATAATGCTGAAAAATCGATACTTTTTCATTGCACCGAAAGTGCTGATATTGCACCGAAAGATTTATCGGACGACCGATAGGTCGGCTTGCCGAAAGTGCTGATTGCAATGAAGGTGTCGGCGTAAGTGGCTTGAAGGGTCGATAACCCTATTTCTCGGCAGCATAAAAAAACCGTATCTGACAGATACGGTTTTATGTTTATATTTATATTATCCTATAACTCTTACCTTTATAACACCGTCAACAGCGCTTATCTTATCTGTATCGGCATTTGTTACATCGGCGATGGTATAGCCGTAGTCACCTCTTGTCTTTGTAACGAGCTGGCTTGCAGTACCAACAGCTGAAGCCACCTCAGCTGCTGCCTTATGGAGTATACATACTCTCTTGCAGCCGACAGTCATAGGAGCGGCAACATTTGGATAATTTACCGAATTGATGATGTTACCCTTTTCAAGATATTCCATCATTTCTTCAGCAGCCATAGCTGCGCAATTGTCCTCAGCTTCGGCAGTAGATGCGCCTAAGTGCGGAATGGTAACGATGCCCTTAACGCCTACAGTACTTTCATTTGGGAAATCTGTAGCGTAGAACTTTACCTTACCGCTTTCAAGAGCAGCCTTTACAGCCTCTGCGTCTACAAGCTCATTTCTTGCAAAGTTAAGTATTCTTACGCCGTCCTTGCACTTAGCAAGAGTATCTGCATTTATCATATTTGTAGTTTCCTTAGTAGCAGGAACATGTACGCTGATGTAATCGGCAGCGGCATATATATCATCTAAATCAGCAGTAAACTTAACGCTGTTGTCAAGAGCAAGAGCATTCTTTATGGTAAAGTATGGGTCGTAGCCTATTACCTTCATGCCAAGAGCGGCAGCTGCATTGGCAACGAGCACGCCTATAGCGCCTAAGCCTACAACGCCCAAAGTCTTTCCCTTTATTTCCTGACCTGCGAATGTAGACTTGCCTTTTTCTACCTTAGCTGCGATGCCTTCCTCACCCTTTAATGACTGAGCCCATTCGTAACCGCCCATAATATCTCTTGAGGTAAGGAAAAGAGCAGATATAACAAGCTCCTTAACGGCATTGGCATTGGCGCCGGGAGTGTTGAACACAACGATACCCTTTTCAGCGCATTTGTCAAGAGGAATGTTGTTTACACCTGCGCCGCAGCGTGCAACAGCCTGTAAGCTTTCGGGAAGCTCCATGTCGTGCATTTTAAAGCTTCTCAGAAGTATAGCATCGGGATTCTCCATAGTATCGGATACGGTATAATTATCCGTAAGCTGACCTAAACCCACTTTAGAAATCTTGTTAAGTGTCAATACATTATACATTGCAAACTCTCCTTATTTATTATTTGTTTCAAACTTCTTCATAAATTCAACGAGCTTCTGTACGCCCTCAACAGGCATAGCGTTGTATATACTTGCTCTCATACCGCCAACTGTTCTGTGACCCTTAAGGTTTACAAAGCCTGCGGCAGTTGCTTCTTTTATGAACTTGGCGTTCAGATCGTCATCGTCAGTAACGAAAGGCACATTCATAAGTGAACGATCCTTAGGCACAACAGTACCTCTGAACATCATTGAGTTGTCAAGGAAGTCATATAATATAGCGGCCTTTTCTTCATTTATCTTCTGCATAGCAGCTACGCCGCCCTTTTCCTTGAGCCACTTGAATACAAGACCTGCAATGTATATTGAATAACATGGAGGTGTGTTGTAGAGTGAGC
>CANQBT010000091.1 GCA_947589405.1 uncultured Clostridia bacterium
TCTATTTCCTCGGCGCTTCGTCCTGCAAGGTATACCACTATTTTGGCAAGTATCTCCTCCTTGCTCATCAAATAGCGCTCCTCCTCAGGCATCTGCATAGTATAGCCCAATGAACCCATCGTTCTGGGTATTATGGTTATTTTCTGCACAGGCTGAGCGTTCTTCTGCAATGCTGCCGCAAGAGCATGTCCTACCTCGTGGAAGGCAACTATTTTCTTTTCCCTGTCGGAAAGTATCCTATCCTTCTTTTCCTTTCCTGCTATTACTACCTCAACGGACTCCATAAGGTCCTCTTGTATCACCTTGCTTCTGCCCATTTTGACAGCTCTCAGAGCCGCTTCATTCACAATGTTGGCAAGGTCCGCACCTGAAGCGCCGCTTGTGGCAAGGGCTATTTTTTCAAGGTCTATATCATCGTCCTTTACCACATTTTTAATGTGTACCTTAAGTACGTCTATCCTACCCTTAAGGTCCGGATTTTCAACTATTATCCTTCTGTCAAAACGTCCCGGCCTCAGAAGAGCGTGATCCAACACCTCAGGTCTGTTGGTGGCGCCTAATATAACAACCCCCTTTGAACTGTCAAAGCCGTCCATTTCAGCTAAAAGCTGATTCAAGGTTTGGTCGTTTGTGCCCATTCTGTTATCTCTTTTATGACCTACGGCATCAAGCTCGTCGATAAATACTATACAGGGGGCATTATCCTGAGCGCTTTTGAAAAGATCCCTTACTCTTGACGCACCTACGCCTACGAATATTTCCTCAAAATCCGAACCCGAAAGGCTCATAAAAGTAACATTGGCTTCACCTGCTACGGCTCTTGCCAAAAGAGTCTTGCCTGTACCTGGAGGACCTACAAGCAATGCGCCTTTAGGCTGCTTAGCGCCTATCCTGTGATACTTTTCGGGATTGTGCAGAAAGTCTATTATCTCTTCAAGGGATTCCTTTGCTTCGTCCTGTCCCGCTACATCGGCAAATGTAACGCCTGTTTCCTTCTCGGTATATATCTTGGCGGCAGACTTGCCCATACCTCCCGTTCCCATGCGTTTCATCATAAAGCGCATTACAAGAGTAAGACCAAGATACATTATAAGTATGGGAAGAACCCAGCTTGTAAAGAAGGATATAATAGGGGAATTATACTGTATGGGCGCATAAAATTCCACATGGTGCTCTCTCAGTATAGGTACAAGCTCATCATAGGATATTCTGCCTACATAGAATCTGTTGGAGCCTTCTGCAAGCTTTTTGTCGTCCTTCTCCAGCTTGTCGGCTATGGGATATACCTCCAGCTTGTCATTTTGGAACTCTACCTTTTCTATTTTTCCTTCCTCTACCCAGTCTACAAATTCGCTGAAATTCAGCTCGCTCAGACTACGCATAGACATAGTCATATTAAGCAGATTAAAGGCAAATGTCAGACCAAGTGATATTATAAGTATTCTTATGAATATTCTGAAATCTGTATTCGGCTTGTTATTTCCGTCATTTTCATTATTGTTTACATTGCTGTTATTGTTTTCGTTCATATATCCGCCTCCGTTCAATAGTATTTTATACCATTTTTTTACAATTATCAACAATAATGAACGGAATTTCAAAAAAAGTTAAGCTATTACGGCTCCCTTGTAGTAGTGCTCAAGTATCTCCCTGTAGGTATGTCCGTTGTTTGCCATATAACAGGCGCCGTACTGACTCATGCCTACGCCGTGACCATAGCCCTTTGTAGTTATGGCAATGCTGTTTCCCTTGTCTGTGATCTCAAAGGAAGTGGACTTTAGCCCCAGAGCATTTTTTATTTTATTTCCCGTATATGTCCTGTTTCCGCATTTTACTTCCGATACATAACCTGCATCCGTTTTTTTTGTTATAATTATGCTTTCAGCACCCAAAAGCGCCTTAAGACTTGATTTTTTTATCTCCCTTGTTTCGCTGTAGTAAGGTGAAAACTCCTCTCCCTCAGACTCTACGCTTGTGAGATAAGGTATATCCTGTGTCCACACGTTTTCACATTCTTCGGTATGTCCGTTTGTGGTGGAACAGAATACCGCCAGTATAGGCTCGTTGTTATACACAAGTATCTCACCTGCCGTAGCCTGTACAACCGACTTTATTTTGTCATAGTTTTTATCAAAATTTTTCCCCCACATTTTTTTCATTCTGTCAACGGTAACATATGCCTGGTCAATATTGCCGTATTCTATATTTGGATATTCCTTTTTCGCTCTTACTGCATATGTCCTTGCTGAAACAGCCTGAGCCTTAAGGGCTTCATAGGGAAAATTCACAGGCATTTCTCCTGCTACAACTCCCATTACATAATTTTCCAGTACCGTGTCTATACTTTTGGGCGCAGGCGGAAGCTCTTCAACTATAGAGCAGACGGGCATGACCTGTCCTTCGCTTACGGAAACAGGCAATACGGCAGTTATAAGCAATGTGATAATAATTTTCTTCATGGTATCATCTCCTTATTAAAAGCTATGACCTTACCCTTTCTATTTTTCCTCCCAGCTGTCTTATTTTTTCCTCAATTTTTTCATAGCCTCTGTCTATATACTGTATCTCCCCTATTTCAGTAATGCCCTCAGCGCATAGCCCTGACAGCACAAGTCCCGCTCCTGCTCTCAGGTCCGTAGCCTTTACATTTGCTCCCTTGAGCATATCCACGCCCTTTACAACAGCTGTCCTTCCCTCAACGGTTATATTTGCTCCCATTCTTGCAAGCTCTCCCACATGCATAAAACGATTTTCAAAAACAGTTTCGTTTACTATGCCTGTGCCTATCCCCTTTGCCATAATGCTCATGAATATTGCCTGCATATCCGTTGGGAAGCCCGGATACGGCATAGTCTTTATATCGGTATTGGGAAGTCTGCCGTCTGAGGCTACGATCACGCTGTTGTCCTCCTCCTTTACCTCTGCGTCTATTTCTCTGAGCTTCAGAATAACAGGCTTTATATGATCGCATATTACATTTTTAATACGGCAGCAGCCTCCTGTTCCCGCAACTGCCAGCATAAATGTGCCTGCCTCTATCCTGTCGGGAATTATGTTGTGCTCCGTACCATGCAAAGCATCTGTTCCGTTTATTACTATTGTGTCGCTGCCTGCTCCCTTTATATCTGCTCCTGCCGAATTGAGAAAATCCGCCAGATCCACTATTTCAGGCTCTATTGCGCAGTTGCTTATGACTGTGGTCCCTTCTGCCAGTACCGAAGCCAGCATTATATTTTCGGTAGCTCCTACGCTTGGAAAATCCAGATAGATCTCATTCCCCCTGAGTCTGTCGTATTCTATGGTTATTATCCCCTTTTCAAAGCTGTGTACCGCTCCCAGACAGCAAAAGCCCTTCAGGTGCAGATCTACAGGCCTTAATCCTATACTGCACCCTCCCGGCATATGCATAGACACCTTTTTGAAGCGTCCCAAAAGAGCGCCTACGATGAGAAAAGACGCTCTTATGTTTTTTGCCTTGTCATTTGCAGGTCTGTTGTCTATATCGGTACAGTCTATTTCAAGAGCAATGCCTTCTTTTATATCAGCGCCGTAATATCTGAGCAGATCTATCATTGTATACACATCGCTTAAATGGGGAACATTATATATAGTGCATTTTCCTTTTATAAGAAGAGAGGCGGCAAGTATAGGCAAAACGGAATTTTTGGAGCCGCTTATACCCACGCTTCCGTTAAGCGGTCTGCCGCCTTCTATAATAAATTTTTCCATATCAAAACCTCCGCTGCTTTATAAAAATAGTGTTGCCCGTTTGCAAAATTTAAAACAGTAAAAATTAAACTATAAAATACTAAAAATAAGCATAAAAAAAGCGGCTCTTGGGAAGAAACTCCCTCCGAGACCGACCTTTTAAAAATTCTAACGAGCATATGAACCAAGCTTCGGTATTTTTTCCGCTATTGCAATACCCGAAGGAGTTGCGGCAAGACCGCCCTCCGATGTTTCCTTAAGTGATTGGGGCATTGCAAGACCAACCTCTCTCATGGCGTCTATCACCTCATCGGCAGGTATTTTCGTTTCTATTCCGGCAAGAGCCATATCAGCGGAAACTATGGCATTTACTGCGCCTATTACATTCCTTTTTACACAGGGCACCTCCACAAGACCTGCAACAGGGTCGCACACAAGACCAAGCAGACTCTTAAGGGCAAAGGCAAGGGCAGAGGCAGATTGCTTTGGACTGCCTCCCTGTAAATATACAAGCATTGCCGCAGCCATTGCCGAAGCCGAGCCTATTTCTGCCTGACAGCCGCCCATAGCGCCTGCTATAAAGGCTCTTTCCGCTATTATACTGCCAAAGCCTGCGCTTACAAAAAGCCCCTTTACAATTTTTTCTTCATTTATGTTATATTTTTTTACATAAGGAATGAGAACAGCAGGTATCACACCGCATGAGCCGGCTGTAGGCGCAGCCACAACACAGCGCATACAGGCGTTGCTTTCCGCCATACCGATAGCCTCTGCTATTACCTCTCCCATAAATTCTCCGCTTATACATCTGTCCCCATACTCCTTCATTTTACTGCTGTCGCCTCCCGAAAGACCTGTGGAGGACCTTAGCGACGGATCATAATTGTCGGAAGAAGCCTTCATGGCTCTCCACATATTTCTCATTTTTTCAAAGGAATCCTCAGTACTTACATTTCTGTCATGAGCGTCCTCTTCCATTATTATCTGCCACAGCTGGCTATGTGTTTTTCGATTGATCTCCAGAAGCTCTTTTATACTGCCAAATGCCATTATTATCCTCCTGTATATTTCAATATGAACGGCTGTCTGAGAGCCGCTTTTATTATAACTGTATCTCCTTTTTAAGTACAGCAAGCATTGCTACATTTCCAGATAAGATACCTTTATTATTCCCTCTTCCTTTTCAAGCTCTTCTATGCTTCTGCTCGGTATAGGCTCATCTGTTTCGGCTACCATAACGGCATACCCGCCTCTTTTGTTTCTGTAGAGATTGACAGCCGCTATATTTATGTTGTTCTCGGCAAGCATTGATGCTACTTTGGCAACATGACCTGCCGTATCTTCATTGTGTACCACAAGAGTAGGATATTCTGCCGAAAAGCTTGTCTGTATATTGTCTATCTTATCTACGGATACTCTTCCTCCGCCAAGCGACGATGCCTGTATCTTGATTTCCCTTCTTTGTCCGTACAACTCCATAAGTACGGTATTGGGATGGGCGCCTTTAAGCTCAATAGTATTTATTCTGAATTCCATTCCTTCATTTTTTGCAATTTCAATGCTCTGAGGTATTCTTTCATCATATGTTTCCATATCCATAAGTCCCGCAAGTATCGCTCTGTCTGTACCATGTCCTGCTCCCGTAAGGGCAAATGATCCATGAAAATATATATCTGCTTTTTTTATCGGCTCTCCCAGAAGTTTACGACCTATACGACCTATACGTACTGCGCCTGCCGTATGTGAGCTGGAGGGACCTACCATTACAGGCCCCATTATATCAAAGAGATTCATATAAACACCTCATATGCAGTATTTGACTATTTTGTTTTAAATATTCGCTTTTTATAAAAAAATTAGATTGACAAAATTGTGATTTTACTTTAGAATGAAAATGAAGGTTGACAACTAGCCCAAATAAGAGAGCTACTGCTTTAGTGTAGGGATTTAAAATAAGAGAGCTACTGCTTTAGTGTAGGGATTTAAAATAAGAGAACTGCTACTTTAGTGCAGAGATATAGTTGTATTAAAAGGAGTGATTAATTTCGCTCCTTTTTTAATTAAATATTGACAAAAAACAGATCAAACTTTATAATGATATTGAGGTTGACAACTAGCCGATCAAGAGAGTGGCTGCTATAGTGCGCAAATTTAAAGAACCTACTGCTTTAGTGTAGGATTTTGGCAAGAGAGCTACTGCTTTAGTGTAGAGATTTAGTTGTATTAAAAGGAGTGATTAATTTCACTCCTTTTTTTGCTTTTTATTATCATTCTCAATGGTTTCCCTTATGGCTCTTTGTATGAACTTGTTCATACTTTCGCCTGTTTTTGAAATATGTTCGTTTATGCTTTTTCTCAGTCCGCTGTCTTTGCGTATTTTTACTTGAAGCAGATCATAATAAGTCTTTACATATTTGTTTACTGCTTTATTTCGAGCTTCGGGAGAAGCTGTATGTCCTGCCATAGTATAACCTCCTGACCTCATTTAATATATTATAACACATATAAATTTGGCATTCCATATAGCACAATGTACAAAGGGAATATGTAATTTTTGTTAAAATTTATTATTGCTATATTGCATTCCATATAGTATAATAAACACTGTAAACTGAATTTATTTATACATAGAAAGGCGGTAGTAATATGAGATATGTATGGGAAGCTGTAAAATTTGTAGGTGCTGTAATTATGTTTTTACTTTCTTTTGCTCTGAAGATAGTGCTAATAATAGTTTCTGTATTTATGTTTTTGTTTGAACTGTGCGCCCGTATCGCAGGAATATGAAGGTAAAAGTATTATGCTGAAATTTGAGATAATTATGGACGAAAATAAGGTTTTGTCCGAGAAAAAATATAACTTAGAGAAAATGTATTCTTTAATTGACAGTTGCTTTGCTGATTATGATTTGAAAAAGATTGATAAAGGTGTGTACTGTGACTGTGGGACAGATAAGGATTTTGCCAATATGTGGAATATCGTATGGGCTTTAGCTGATGTACAGTGGTTTGCTGAAAGCGTAAAAGAAATAACGTGGTATAATGACTACGGCGGAAAAGAGCATACGGAAAATGTCCTGACTTATTTCAAGGAAAATAATATCGGTCTGTTCCGTAAATGCTGCAAATAAGGAGGTGATACTATGCTGAAAGTCGAAATAGAAATGAACGAGGAAAAAGTCCTAGCCGAGGATATATATGACTTGGATGATATATACACAGCTATAGACAATGCTTTTGCGGATTTTGGTATTATTAAATTAAATAAAGGCATTTATAGGGATAACGGCTCAGATAAGGATTTTGGTAATATGTGGCTTGTAATTTTAGCACTTACAGAAACAGAATGGTTCATAGACAATGTTTCAAAATTAATGTGGTATAATAGTGATTATGGCAAAGATGAAAGCGATTTTTCTGTTGAAGATGTCTTAAAAGGCTTAAAAGATGATGGCATTAAAATTCATAGAGCACAAGGGGGATAATATGCTGAAGATAGAAATAGAAATGAACGAAGAAAAAGTCCTTAAAGAGGGTAAATATGATCTTAACAAAATGTATGAGATAATAGATGGTGCGTTTGTTAGATATGGCATTGTCAAATTGGATAAAGGCATATATAGAGATAACGGCTCAAACAAAGATTGGGCTAATATGTGGGTAGTAATTTTTACTCTTACAGAAATAGATTGGTTTATAAATAATGTATCAAAGCTTATGTGGTATAATAGTGACTACAGCACAGATGAAAATGATTTTGCTGTTGAGGATGTGTTGCAGAAATTAAGAAATAATAAGCTTAAAGAAACTTTGAACAAATTATCAATATATTACGGCAAAGAAAGAGAAAGATTTTTAAAGGAAAATCATACAGAGCTTTACAAAGAAATGCTGGACAATAATACTATTTTTGAACACCTGATAAATATTGATAAACAAGCAAATGAAATGGAGGAAAAACTTGTTGAACAGTATTGTAAGGCTGAAGGTGTAACAGAAGAATTAAAAAAGACAAATCCTATGGAATGGGTCTCCCTTAGAAATAATATAATTCACCGTGTACGGAATATTATACAGAATGAGCTTATTCATGCAGTATAAAAATCATATTGCCATATTTCCATATCCGTGATATACTTTGTGTGAGCCGAAAGGCTTGCACAATGGAGCAGCGGGCGGTTGTTCCTCCCTTGTAAAATCATTTATGATTTTACGTTATGTTTTCAAACTCCCTGTTTTTGTGCCAAAAGTTTGTAAAGCAAACTGACGCACAATAAACAGGAATTGCAGTTTGAAAACAGACCTCTTTTCATCTGAAAAGAAAGGGGGTGTGTATTATGACAGATGTTCAAATCGTTTTGATATTGATACTGTTAATAATAATTTACATAAAGCAATAACCGCCCTATGTGCTAGATAGGACGGTCAAATAACTGTTTTCGCACATATGAGGAACAACCCGAAGCTGCTTCCTTGTGTTTTTATAATAACATATCTATATTGAAATGTCAAGGGGCGGTAGGCTCCTTTTTAAGTTATCTATATGGGATAACTGCGGCACAAAACATAAGAACAGTTATTAAAAATGATTAATATATTTAAGTGCCTATTGAAAACTTGTGTGATAAAAATGTGATAAAAAAAGAGCTGAGAGGGCATTTTGCTCTCTCAACTCCGCTTAAAAGCTAGGCTAGCAGGATTCGAACCTGCGAATGACGGAATCAGAATCCGTTGCCTTACCACTTGGCGATAGCCCATTATTACATACCTGCTGACAGATCATAAAAAACTGGGCTGGCAGGATTCGAACCTGCGAATGCAGGGATCAAAACCCTGTGCCTT
Source organism: uncultured Clostridia bacterium (assembly GCA_947589405.1). Classification (GTDB taxonomy): domain Bacteria; phylum Bacillota; class Clostridia; order Lachnospirales; family CAG-274; genus CANPXH01. Next base: position 8,550 of record CANQBT010000091.1, read on the forward strand.
ACCGCTTGGCGACAACCCATCAGTAAAGTAAAAGCGCGAGACGGGATTTGAACCCGCGGCCCTCGCCTTGGCAAGGCGATGCTCTACCACTGAGCCACTCGCGCACAATGCAGCAGACGGGACTTGAACCCGTACCCAGTAAACCCGGACAAGATCCTTAGTCTTGCGCGTATGCCAATTCCGCCACTGCTGCATA
>CANQBT010000092.1 GCA_947589405.1 uncultured Clostridia bacterium
GCGACCGCTTGACATAATATCAAAGCCCTTCTCACCGTTTTTTAACACTACGGCAAAAATTGCTTCGTCATTGAACATATCCATTATAAGTCCCATATCCTTTATGGTCTGTCCCTTTTTATTTATCCATATGATATTGCCCTTTGCTTCGGAAATGCTTCCGTCTGTGACCTCAATATTGTATTCGGATATATCCCCGTCATACCTTCCTATTACGGTAAGGGTATTGTCTTGAGTAATTTTTTTGTTCTTTGTATTTGAAATAAATATATCCTTAAGAGTCTTGTAGCAGTCCTCTTCATAATTGCAAAGCCTGTGCTCTCTTTCGCCATGCTGTATATAGTGTACAAAAGGAGAAAGCGTAGGGCCGTTTATAAGATCCTTGTTGTTGTTTATATAAAATTCAGTTGAAAAAGCAGGATTAGGGTCCTGACCTCTGTACATACCATGCTTTACATAGTATACAACAGGGGTGGTAGTGCATCTGGCTATTAACCTGAGTGCAGGATTTTTGCTAAATCTCCATTTCCATGTCTTTTTTCTTGTAAGATAAGAATAGGCGTCTGTATATTTATCGATATACCAAGCTCCGTCAAACTTACCGCTTTTTAATATACACACTATATCCCTTATGTCGCACATCATTTTGCGGGGCTTTTTTATATTTGAATGTATTTTGCACCATTTTTCATAAAGGCTTTCGGTATCATTGAGATTTTCAAAAGGAGCTCTGCCTTCATTTTTGCCAAATAAAATGTAGTGTATAAGCGGGTTTATACCTGCCTGCACTACATCTTCGTTATTGCGCATATAAAATTTTACATCAAAAAAAGGGGAAGGGGATCTGTTTTCCTTCTCACCGTTCAATATAAAATACTCCAGAATATCCCCCTTCGGCAGCGTGTCAAATTGCTTTTTATAATACAGTTCGTCAAAGAGATTGCTTTTCTCTATAAGCTCTCTGTATTTTTTCATTTCCTTTTTGTTTTTTATATCCATCCGTACTCACCTCAGCAGCCCTTCCTTACATCCTCGTCATACATGGCAAGACCTTCCTCCACATCGCCGCTGAAGGCGATCCTTGCATCCTTTATATATATTATCCTTTTGCAGAATTTTCTTATAAGATTATCGGAATGTGATGAGAAAAGCACAGATTTTCCCGCATTGAAAAGCTCTGTAGTCTTGGCACGGGACTTTTCCTGAAAGTTCTTATCGCCTACGGCAAAGACCTCGTCAACTATAAGTATATCGGGGCTTGTAAACACAGCAAGAGCAAAGCCCAGACGTGCGCTCATACCCGAAGAATACATTCTTATAGGCAGATCGAAATAATCTCCCAGATCCACAAATTCGATTATCTGCTCCAGTATGCTGTCTATAAATTCATCTGAATAGCCCATCATAGCGCCCTTATAGTATATATTCTGTCTGCCTGTAAAGTCGGGATTGAAGCCTGCGCTCAGGTTGATAAGAGAGCCTATCCTGCCCTTTACGTCTACCTGGCCATAGGTGGGATAGGTAATGCCTGCTATTATCTTCATAAGCGTGGACTTTCCTGCGCCGTTCTTGCCAATAACTCCTACCATTTCTCCCTTTTTTACCTCAAAGGAGATATTGTCAAGAGCAATTTTTTCAAGATCGCAGCCCTTTTTAGTAAATATCCAAGGCAATATTTTAAAATCCTTTTTAAACAGATGAAATATCTTGGTAAGATTTTCAACCTTTATAGCATAGTCGTCCATAGTAACCTCACATATAATTACATAAAATCAGAATAATATCTTCTAAGCTTAAACTGTATAAAACAGCCCAGCACAAAAACTACGGTGATAAAGCCCCAGAAATAAAGGGAGTATATCGGGCTTGGCATATTGCCGTATACAAAAGCCGATCTGTAGCCGTTCAGTATATATACCATAGGGTTGAGCTTAACTATCTTGCAAAGCGTAGTATACTGTGTTATGTGCTTGAAGCCCCATACGATAGGCATGGTATAGAGAAATACCCTTATTACTACAAGATACAGCTGTTGGAAATCGCTGGATACCGCTATAAACGCCGTAATGGGAAGCATTATTACAAACATGAGCACTATCATTGAAAGTGTATAATACAGGAAAAGCCATATATTTATATTGTGAAAATAGCCAAAATAAATAGCTATTGCAAATATAAACAAAAATGTCCATATTCTCTTGAAGAAAATTCCCAAAAGCTCTATTGTAGGCAGTATCGTAACAGGGAATTTGATACTGGTGATTATTGCCTTATTCGACTTTATAGAGCAGGACACAACGCCCAGCACCTCGCTTATGAAAAACCAGGGTATAAGTCCTGTTATAAGGAACACCACATTATTTATACCGTCTATTTTTCCCTTACCTGCCATAAGTATTCTGAAAAGCAGAAATACAAAGAAATACACAAAGTCGTGTATATAGAGCCACAGAACTCCAAGAGATGTTCTGAGGGTCTGCTTTTTCATACTGACAAGCGACATTTTCGCTATTATATTCATATTGTCAAAGTGCTCTTTGCACACAAATCTTATCGCTTTAAGCATATTCTTATTCCTCTTTGTCTAAAATATCGGCTCTCAGTCACAAGAGTCTATATAGCTATACTTTATCTAAATCTTAAAAATATACATAAATTCACAATTTCGATATAAGTATACTATTTTTTTGAAAAGAAGTCAATAATCTCATATAAATCAGATAAATACCTATACAAAAAAGAGCTTCCGTATATATGCTTACATAATGCGGCAGCTCTGTTATATATATTGATTATCGGATCATCTTGATTTAGGAAATATAAGCACCATAGTAGTGCCCTCGCCCAGCTCGCTGTATACCTCTATCCTGCCGCCGTGAGCGTCCATTATTTCCTTAGCTATGGCAAGCCCCAGTCCGTTTCCGCCCATTGCTCTGCTCCTTGCCTTGTCGACTCTGTAGAATCTTTCAAATATCCTGCCAAGAGCCTCCTTTGGCATACCTATGCCGTTATCGGCGATCTCAAGATGATAGGTGGTCTTTTTCTCCTTAAGCGTTATTTTTATGACTGCGCCTTCTCCGCTGTATTTCATAGCGTTGGACATAATGTTCGTAATGACCTGATTTATTCGTCCCACATCTGCAAATATGAGCATTTTCTTATTGGGCGGAGTAAATTCTATAGTCTGGTTCTTATTTTCGGCAACTATAACATTCTGACGGCAGCAGCCCTTTACTATCTCCACAAGGTCTGCGTCCTTTCTGTTCAGCTTGTTTACCTTAGTATCAAAGCGTGAAAGATCCAGAAGATCATCTCTTAAGAGCTTCATTCTGTCGGCAGCTACATTTATCTCCCTGAGGAAATCCATAGCCACATCCTTGTCGTCAATAGCTCCGTCAAGGAGAAGCTCGGCATAGCCCTTTATGGTAGTAAGGGGAGTGCCTATTTCGTGACTTACATTGGCAACGAATTCCTGACGCATATTGTTGAGCTGAGATTGCTTTGTAATATCGTGAAGCACCACTATTATACCGTTTGCCTTATTCTTTATAGCATAGGGTATAAGGGCTACGGATATATATTTATCATTTTCGTCCAGCACAAAATCCATTATGGAATTGGGTCTGATATCCGATACGCTTATTTTAAGCTTCTTCAGAAGCCACTTAAGAGATATGCTTACATCATTTATATCCAGCATTTCATAAGAGGATTTATTTATATGTATAAGATTACCTCTTTCATCAAAGGCAAGTATACCGTCGGTCATATTGTGAAGGACTATCTCCAGCTTATTTCTCTGATCCACTACCTCGCCAAGACTCTTTTTAAGCTCTCTTGCCATAGTATTAAAGCTTCGTGTAAGCTGACCTATTTCATCATTGCTCCTTACGACCGCCCTTTGCTCCAGACGACCCTTTGCCATCATATCCGCCTTTTTGGTAAGGACTGCTATGGGAGCCGTTATGGTATTGGCAAATATAAAGCCGATAATGGCAGTAAATATAAGCGCAAGCACAGAAGCCGCAATTATGCTCCTTACAGTCTGGGCTACAGTAGAATCTATAGAATCCGAACTCATCTGAACGTAAGCGATATACTTAACATTGCCGTTCTCGTCCTTACATGGATAGGCATAGCCCATAACGCCTGAGGTCTGACCGTTTGCATCTGTGACTCTGATATTATCCGTAAAGCTCTCCTTACCGTTTATCGCAGCAATTACGGCAGCATTTGAAAAGCTCTGTAGCTCGTCTGTATCGGCGGCTGCCGAGCCGGCGATCGTCTTGCCCTGAGGATCCAGTATATTGCCGCTTACGGATCTCTGTGAAGAGCTTATAAAAGGCAGATTCACAATACTATCCTGAAAATATCTGCTGTCATACTGATCGACTACCTGTTCTTCAATATATATGGCGTACTGCCTTAATTCTTCAGAAGCCTTGCTTTTTTCACGATTTTCGGTGCCGGTAATAATAACCGTACCTGTCAGTATCATTACGATAAACACAAGAGAAAGGTACAGAAACACCAGCTTCCAACGAATACTTTTCATCAAATATCACCTTATGAACTGAAATAATAGCCTATTCCTCTCTTGGTAATAATATATCTGGGCTTTCCCGGATCGTCCTCGATTTTTTCCCTAAGTCGTCTTATTGTTACATCGACTGCCCTGACATCGCCAAAATATTCATAACCCCAAACCTTTTCAAGAAGGGTTTCTCTGTTGAATATCTGTGTTTTCTGAGTAGCAAGAAAGGTCAGAAGCTCAAATTCTCTCAAAGTAAGATTGATGACCTCTCCTCTTTTTGTTACCTCATATCTGTCAAAATCTATGGTCATATCGCCGTAGGTCTGGATATTGCCGTTTGCATTAGGCATATCCTTAGCCGCACTTCTTCTTAAGTGAGCCTTTACTCTGGCTATAAGCTCTCTGTTGCCAAAAGGTTTTGTAACATAGTCGTCTGCGCCCATTTCAAGACCTATCACCTTATCCACCTCGTCTGCTCTGGCAGTAAGCATAATAATAGGCACATTGCTCTTTTCCCTTATCTTGCGGCATACCTCGTAACCGTCCATTTTAGGCATCATAATATCAAGCAGGACAAGATCGGGATCTTCGCTGAGAGCAAGCTCCAGCCCTGCTTCCCCGTCCTCTGCCGCAATTACATCATAGCCTTCTTTTTTAAGATTGTATGATATGATATTCACTATGCTGCTTTCATCATCTACTACAAGTACCTTTGCCATAAAAACACCTCCCTGTCAATTTATAAAAACCTACATACATAAATTATAACCAAATTATACAAAATTATCAAGTATTGTGTTATGCTGTAACATAATTGTAAATTTTTGTTTATAGAAATAAATTCGACCTCTCAGTCAGCGCAAAGCAGGCGTAATCTCAACTCAACGAAATGGTTGGGCTGCCACTTCCCCTTCTCCTCTCTTTAGCCTCCCCTAGCCCGCAGGGCGTCGGAGGCTGGTCGTAAAGCTTGCGCTTTACTGCTCGCCCAAGCAGCCAGGGGGAGGGGGACATTGCAGCGGAAGAATTATCCGCCAAGCCGTAGGCTTGCTTTTGCGAAGCAAAAGTGCTGAATGTTTCAAGCAGTTGTTTGAAATGGTGGAAGGGTCGTTATGAAGCAAAAGTCAATATTGCACTAAACAAAAATTCACCGCAACAGCTCATTAATAAATTCACAAAATTTCACTATTTCAGTCATGCAAACAAAACTTAACTTAAATTCATATCGGGAGCAGTTATTGTGCGTTCTCTCACAGGTGCTGTAATTCCGAGATTATTGGCGGTAGATCTTGTGCCCTCCAATTCGGGCAAAGCCGTCCTATGTACTGCGGAATTTTCAACGCTTAATTTGTTCTTATTGGCAAACTCCGCTTCACTTGCCGTAAGGGCTGTACCGCCTGCTGCCTTCATATTTATCCTGAGGGCATCGTTCAGATAAGCAAGAGATGAATTTTCATTTATACGTCTTTCTACTGCGTTTACGCTGTCGATATATTCCTTCACAGCTGCATCATTTGCGTCAATGGTGGACTGTCTGAAAAATCTCCTCTGCCTTGAAGTTAAAGGCTTTACTTCGGGCTTTGCTTCGGGTATCTTGCCCTCCGTTATCTCAAATGCCGTCATGCCTGCAGGTGTTTTGAAGGCTATAGGCGGTATTATGGCTCTTCCCGCCGGGTCTTTTTCCCATTCCATAGAGTGTACCATACGTCTGAAATCAGCAGCTACTTGCTGAAAAGCGGGACTGTTTGCGGCATTTCTTAGCTCTTCCTGCGAAAGTGCGCTCAGGCTTCCCTGTATTCCCGTAAGCTCTCTTATGCTTTTGTCGCCTATATAAATGTTGTCCATATTTATATCAGGTTCTTTTCTTCTTATTGCCCTAATAAGAGAATAGGAGTCGCTCAAGTCGTCAAAGCTGAATTTAAGGTCGGGCTTGGAATTTTTGAGCATAGCCTTTTCGCTTTCGCTTATCTGCTCATTGTTTAGCTGCTTTGCATATACGACTGCCGCTCTGTTGTATTCCTCAGCGCCGGTGACCGCAGCCTCATGCAGCTGTCCGCTTTCACGTGTAAGCTTTTCTCTCTGATATTTGTTGTAATTATCAAGATTCTGCTTTCTTATGGCATCTATTTTTGCCTCAAGGTCCATTCCCTCATTTGCTATAATGCTACAGTTCATTCTTCTCTCAAGCTCCTTGTTCTGCTCAAGAAGTTTAAAGCCCTTGTCAGGCTCGGAGGGATCACGGCGTGTTTCAGGTGATTCCTTTATATTATTGAATATGTAATTTTTAGTGACCAGCTTATCCGCTCTTTCATTTATCTCTTCAAGGGTAAGAGAGCTGTTCTCCGCAGCTATGCTCTTCTTCGCAGCTGCAAGCTCCTTGCGGTAGTTGACCGACGCTCTGGCTTGGGCAACGGCAGCCTCATATTCCTCATGACTCCTTAAAAGCTCTTCATTTGTCATGTTTTTCAGTTCTGATATATATACGGCTGCCTTTGTTTGTTTATTTCCATATCCATCATAATTTTCTCTTCCGTATTCGGGAAACAAATAACCGTTTCCTAATATTTCAAACATATTATCTCTGGCTTTGTAGCCCTCTGCGGTGTACTTATCGCCTTTTTCCTGTGAAGCGCCTGCAATGGCATTTCTGCAATATGAGCGTATTTCCTCTTTAGTAAGAAGTCTGTCCTTCACGTCCTCAAGGCGTTCAGATGCCGTATTTTCATCGGCGGCGTATGACAGGCTTTCGGTATCTCTCTTAAGAGGTCTTATATCTCCGTTATCCTCTTTTATAAGCACATAAGTCCTGTTCTGTGCATTGCCCTTGTGGTCCGTGCCGTTGAATACGCCGTTTATTACATCTGTAAGTCTCGGTATCACCTTATTCTCTATTGTGGACATATCCTGTGGCTCGTTTGCAACGCCTAAGAAATCCTCAGCAGACCTGCCGTTTATTATTATTTTGTCAAGTGCCTGCTTGCACTCCTCCCACGTTGAGTCGCTGCTAAGCTCTACGCCTGTAAGATCTGAAATAAACTCAATGCCCTTGCTTATGTCCTTAGTCCTGAGAGCTTCAACATCATACAGACCTATGCCCCTCTCCACAATTCGGTCGTGGTTGCTTATTTCCTCTTCTTCGGGCGCTTCCGCCTGAGGTACATTATGCTCTTCTTCGGGCGCTTCCGCCTGAGGTACACTATGTTCTTCTTCATGTGTTTCCGCAGAGGTATGCTCTTCCGCAGGGGCTTCCGCCACTCTTTCCTGTGCTTCGTTTACCGGAGCTTCGGCAGAAACCTCCGTCACGGTTATGGTTGGACGCACCGTTAAGCTTGGCTGAACGGCGCCTTCCTCTACAGGCTTAAGAGCATTTCTCACAGCATCGGCAAAGAGCTCTATAGTCTCAAAGGATACCTCATCTCCAAGATCCAGTAAGTCGGCAAGATTTTTCTTATCCACATAAATGCCTGTAAGAAGCTTTGTCACATCCTCCGAAGAATTGGGGTCGGCTTCAAAGCCCGTAACTGCACAGAGCAACTCCCAGCTTTCCATATTAGCAGCCTGCTCATAGCTTATTGAGGGCTTTTTGCCCCAGCCGTCTCTGAGAACTCTGTCTGTCATTTCCTCCAGAACGTCATATGTAGGCTCATCTTCTTCCAAAAACTGAGTAATGTATGTAGTCATAGCATTTATGTTGTAATCATCTGCTCTGAACTTTTCGTCATTATCAAGTCCCACAGGGTCAATGAAAACAGTTCTCTTCTCAGGACCTACGTGAAGCGTACTGTAATAATCCTCTGACTTAAGGCAGTTCCTGAGTTCATTGCTGTATTCCGAAATAGCATTATCAAGACTCATAGTGCCGTTTTGCACATTGTTGATATAACTGTCATAGACCATTTCCAGCTCACTATCGTTACGCACGCTTATGCTTTTTACAATATCTGCAAATGCTTTTGCTTTTTTTCTATCGGCAATATAGGGTGACATACCCGTGATACGGCACAAAAACTCCCAATCTCCGAGATTTTCTATTTCGTCCATTGACATAAGTATATGCTCTCCCGGTGCAAGGGGAGTAATTGGATTTCCGTCTGTTGAAGCCATAGTTTTTCTCCTTTCTGAGCATCAATATTGAAATATCGGCTCATTACATATTATGGTTTGGACCGTTCATTGTATTTGTGTGATT
>CANQBT010000093.1 GCA_947589405.1 uncultured Clostridia bacterium
GGGTAATAAACGTAAGGCTCCCAAATCCCTTTATAGAGGATATGCCCCAGAGGATAGCCTGCGATACCTCTCAAAAGGTAGGCGTGCGCTTTGGCGAAACAATAAAGGCATATGCCGCATCTCAGGGGCTTGATGTAAAGAAGCTTGAGTATATACCTCTTGTAATAGCCGGCTGGTGCAGGTATCTTATGTCTGTTGATGATCTGGGAAATCGCTTTGAGCCAAGCCCCGACCCTCTTTTGAGAGAGCTTACGGATATAATGGGAAATGTAAGACTGGGAAATAACGACAATGCGGCAGAAGCCATAAGCAAAATAATTTCCAGAAGCGATATTTTCGGATCGGATCTGTACAGCGTAGGTCTTGGCAATAAGATAGAGAAATATTTTTGCGATATGAACGAAGGGATCGGCGCCGTAAGACGTGTGCTGCAAGACTGTGTATTGTAAAAAAGCATGAAATAATATAAAAAATCACAGGAGGTTAAAAAGAGGGAGCCTCCTGTGATCCGAGCTTGGCTTGTGCACAAGAGCCATGCCCTTATATAAAATTACAGGCGATGGTAAAGAACATGAAAACAAATCATCGCTTTGTAATTTTACAGCTTTATTTTGTTGAATACGGTATCTTTATCCTCCTGTATTATACCCAGATACCTTTTTGTAACGGTATATGAGCTGTGATTGTATATTTCCATAAGGAGAGCAGGAGGTATGCCTTTTTTCCAAGCATGATAGCCAAAGGTCTTGCGCAATGAATGACAGCTTACGGCGCCGCCTATACCGCTGCCTATCCCTGCGTTTTTAACTATCATGTAGGCATATTCTCTTGTAATGTGCCGTCCCTTGCCGTTGTCGAATACATATGTTCCTTTAGGGCAATTCTTAATATAAAGCCTGACAGCATACTTTATCTGATCGTTTATAAATATTTTGTTGGATTTACCTGTCTTTTCCTCATTTATAATGATGTGTGTAAGTATTCTGTTTCTGCTGTCCAGAATATCCGACCATTTCAGATTGAGCACATCGCTTATTCTCAAAGCCGTATTCAGACAGGTGGTTATAAGAAGATAGTTTCTGTACTCACTTCTTTCAAGGTAATAATTTTTAAGCCGCTGTACATCCTTGTAGTCCCTTATCGGATAAGTAAAATTCATAATAACACCTCCGTTATTTAACACATTTTATAATTGTGTTAAGTATGCAGATATATATTAATATATAAAAATATGGCTTGACAAGACTTGGGGATTTTTATATAATATCAGTACGGATAATTAAAAAGCTTTTCTCTCTGTGTATATTTTCTTATATTTTGCATAAACTTCTGTTAACATAATTATAAATTATGTTATATGACCTTATATCAAAACCATCTCCCTTTTAAGGGATTTTTTTATTTTATATGGATATTTCCGACAATATGATGTATAATTATATTTAATATTAAAGTAAAGGATTATATTATTATGAAATACGTACTTTTTGACCTTGACGGAACGCTTACGGATCCCCAGCAGGGTATTACAAATGCTGTTGCCTATGCTTTAAGACACTTTGGCATAGCTACAGAGGATAATTCTTCTCTCAATAAATTCATAGGACCTCCTTTGATATATTCCTTTGTGGAATACAGCGGTCTTACGGAAGAGCAGGCTCGTGAAGCGGTAAAAAAATACAGAGAATACTTTGGACCAAAGGGTATATTTGAAAATAAGGTGTATAAGGGTATACCTGAGATGCTGCAAAAACTCAGGGACAGAGGGGACAGCATAATACTTGCCACATCGAAGCCCTGGATATATGCCGAACAGATATTGGAGCATTTTGACCTGAAAAAATATTTTGACTTTGTGTCAGGCAGCGAAATGAACGGCGACAGATGCTCTAAGACAGAGGTTATCGCCTATGCAATAGAGAGATACGGCATAGACAAAGACAATGCCGTTATGGTAGGCGACAGGAAACACGATATAATAGGAGCAAACGAAAATAATATAAGCTCTGTAGGCGTGCTTTACGGCTATGGAAATATGGAGGAATTTAAGACTGCCTCTGCTATAGCGGAAAGCGTAGAGGAGATCATATCCGCCATAGACAGTATTTAAGGAAATGATGTTATGAAAAAAATGATAATCGCCGAAAAGCCCTCTGTGGCAAGAGATATTGCAAGAGTGCTGAAATGCAATGCAAAGGGCGAAGGCTATCTTTACAATGACGAATATATTATAAGCTGGGCGGTAGGTCATCTGGTGACCCTCTGTGAGCCTGAGGAATATGATCCCAAGTACAAAAAATGGGACGCTTCTCTTCTGCCTATTATACCCGATGTCATTAAAATAAAGGCTATCAAAAATACAATATCACAGTTTGAACTTTTAAAGAAAATAATGAACTCTCCAAAGGTGGACAGCCTTATATGCGCAACAGACAGCGGACGTGAGGGTGAGCTTATATTCAGATACATATATGAGCTTGCAGGCTGTACAAAGCCTTTCCAAAGACTATGGATCTCTTCTATGACCGATGCAGCCATAAAGGAGGGCTTTGATTCTCTTAAGGACGGAAAGGAATATGACGATCTCTACAAAAGCGCAAAGTGCCGTTCAGAAGCCGACTGGCTTGTTGGCATAAATGCCAGCAGAGCCTTTACGATAAAATACAACGCCCTTCTGAGCATAGGAAGAGTGCAGACTCCGACCCTTGCCATGATCGCTGCAAGACAGAAGGAAATAAACGCCTTCGTACCTGAGGAATACTGGGAGGCGGAAGCGGATTTTGGCAAATACAAGGGCTTGTGGTTCGACAGGACTACCGATGATACAAAAATAAAGACAAAGGAAAGGGCAGAGGAAATAAAGTCTATAGTAAAAGGCGGAACAGGAATTGTCGCCTCTGTGGACTGTGAGGAAAAGAAAAACCCACCTCCGCTATTATATGACCTTACAGAGCTTCAAAGGGACTGTAATAAAAAATTCGGCTTTTCTGCTCAGAAAACTCTTTCTGTAGTGCAGGATCTGTATGAAAAAAGAAAAATGGTGACATATCCCAGAACGGACAGCAGATACCTTTCAGACGATATGATACCAAAGCTTAGGATAATAGTGGGAAAATTAAATAATACCGAAGAGTATCACGGCTTTGCTTCTTATGTTGCAGGACTTGAAAAGCTGCCTATAACAAAGAGGATAATAGATAATTCCAAAATAAGCGATCACCACGCTATAATACCTACAGAGGTAAACATAAATGTAGGCAAGCTGAGCGATATTGAATTTAAGGTATACGACCTTATTGCCAGACGCTTTCTGTCTGTTTTCTATCCCTACTATGTTTACAGTACAACCAAAATAGTTACAGATGTAAAGGGCGAAGGCTTTCTGACAAGGGGTACCACAGTTATCGATAAGGGCTGGACCGTTCTGAATGTAAATACGGAAAAGGAAAAGAAAAAAGAGGACGTGCTTCCCGATGTTAAAAAGGGCGATGAATTTAATGTTGAAGGTATTAAAATATCCTCAAAGAAAACAAAACCGCCAAAGCCCTATAATGAGGCAGGCATTCTTTCCGCTATGGAAAATGCAGGACGCTTTGTAGAGGACGAAACTCTTAAGGAGCAGCTTAAGGAATCGGGACTTGGCACTCCTGCCACAAGGGCCGCCATTATTGAAAGACTCATACAGGTAGGATATGTGGTAAGGAAGGGCAAGAATCTTGTGCCTACAGAAAAGGGCATGAAGCTTATAGAAATAGTGCCTACAGAGCTAAGATCTCCCGAAACCACAGGAAAATGGGAAAAGGGTCTTACCTCTGTTGCTAAAGGCAAAATGGATACCGAAAAATTCATGGGCAGCATAAAAAGATATGTAAACTATATCGTAGACAGAGCGGCAAAAGAAAACTGCAAGGTCATATTTGCCGCAGACAAGCCCCGAAGTAAAAGGGCAAGGGCAGCGGTACTGGGAGTATGCCCTGAGTGTCAGGGACATATTCTCGAAAACTCAAAGGGATATTATTGCAGCAACTGGAAGCAGGGCTGTAAATTCACAATATGGAAAAATGCTCTTGAAAGCAGCGGTATAAACATTGACAACGATTTTGTAAAAAATATTCTCGATAAAAAAATAATTGAAAATATCGACGTACATATCCCAAATGAATACAAGTGCGATATAGCGCTGAAGGAAAGAGGGAGACTTGAGGTCATAAGAAAATAGCTATTGTATGGTATATTCTCCCATTTCCTCAAGAAGCTCTTCGCATTCCATAAGTGACAATGAATTGTTAAAGGCAAATATTATAATGCTGTCTCTTTGATTACGTGGATAAAGCTCGCTTACTCCTGCAATGTTCAAAAGGCGCTGGGCACTTTTAAGATCAAGCCCCATACCAAAGGCAAGCTGGAGAAGTTTATCTCTTGATGGATTTTTCTGTCCCGCAAATATCTGATAACCGTATTGCGTGTTGAGATTGGCATTTTCAATGGCTCTTGCCTTGTCAATATTTTTTTTGATAAGAAGCTCGTTGAGAAATTGCGCAAGGCTTAAATTTATGAATTCTTCTCTGTTGTTGTGCAGAAAGTATTTTATATTGCTGTCCGTTTTAAGAGCGTCAAGGAGTTGAGCCGTTGTTTTTTTCATTAAGTATCACCTCTTATTAAATATAAAATATTATATGACATTTTTCAAGAGGAAAAAGGTGTTTTTATGGATAATATGGTAAAATATAAGCTTTCCCAGTATAAGGGCATAAAACCTCTTAATGAAGAGGAAACGGTCATGCTTGTAATAAGGCTTGCCGATAATGAGCTGTGTGTCAGAAGATATGCCGATAAAGAGCTTCTTCCTGTATACGAGTCCCTTAAAATCGTCAAAAATGAAAATATCCCGACTATATACGATATTATTGAAACAGAGAACAATATTGTTATTACGGAGAAATTTATAAAAGGCATGACACTTGAGGAAATAATAAAAGAAAAGGGCTGTCTTTCCAAAAAGGAAGCCTGCTCCGTCGTGCTTGATCTTTGCTCTGCTCTCAAAGCCGTACATAAGCTCAACATAATACACAGGGATATTTCTCCTGATAATATCATAATTAAAGAGGATGGAAGGGCTGTACTGCTGGATTTTAATATATCACGCAGGAGCAATAATAAAAAGAGTACTGACACATCGATACTGGGTACATACGGCTTTGCATCGCCTGAGCAGTATGGCTTTACACAAACAGATGCAAGAAGCGACATATATTCTGTTGGCGTTATACTGAACTATGTCCTTACAGGCCATATTATACAGGAGGGTATATATGATAAAATGCCTTTTAACAAAATAATAAAAACAGCCATAAAAATAGACCCTGATATGAGATACAGAAACATAGAGGATATGGAAGGAGCCTTAAGGAAGCATTACGGAGATTCAGGGCATGTTTGTTCAGCTTATTTCAGATATTAAAGAAACTAAGCTTTCCGATATGGCTCTGTTTCCGCCTCCGGGCTTCAGGACAGGCAGTATTATAAGAATGGCGATAGGGCTTTTTGCATATATTATATTTTTCGTTTTGCTGTTTTCCAATATGGATCAATTCAAAAATGCAGAGGAATTGATTGATTTTGTTATTCTGTATACAGCGGAAATAATATTCCCTATGTGGCTTTTCGGCAACAGGGCAAGACAGGTAAGGCTCATACCGGGACTCAGAAGGCTGGAATATCCGGGAAGGCTTATAGCGTCGTTTATAATATATTTTGTTGTTGATTTTGTTGTATGCTTAACGGTACCTATGCCAAATATATAAAAATTAAGCTGTCAGCTTAACAATATAAGTACATCTCACGTTATAATAAAAATGTGAGATGTCTTTTTTTGTCAAAAAATAATGAAATTTACATTGAATTTTACTAAGTGCAATTTCCGTATCACATAGTATATACTATTTTTGAGGATTTGTCGTGTTTTTTGTGGAATGGGGTGTTGTGATTGGATGCTGAAAATCTTGCCGGAATATACAGGGAAATAGCCATAGCGACAAATGTAGATACTGCAAAAGCAATGTTCGATATGTTTAATGGCCAGCAGATAGTATTCCCAAAAAGGTTATACAGCAAGGATTATGTACGGCGTTATATAATTAAAAATTACAATGGCAAAAACATAAGACAATTATCGCAGGAACTTGGCTACTCTGACAGAAGGATAAGACAGATACTCAATGAAAATCTGTAGAGGGGGAGGTCTTTGAAAAACTTTAATATATGGTCACAATAAGGAGATTTAATATTATAAAAAAGGAGTGAAAATTATGGCTTTAGTTAAGTACATGTGTACATATTGCGGCAAAAGAGTAACAAGATTTGATACTCAGGGACGTCCTGATCCCGGAACTTGTCCAAGAAAGCCCAATAAAGGCCCTCATTCATGGGTAAGAGATAATTAATCGTCTAAACAAGATGTAATTGTCGGATCAATATCGGAAAACTGCTGCATTGTTATACATTGCGGCAGTTTTTCTTATTATGTGATATTTATTTGCCGATTACCGGAATACGGAAGGCTTTGATATATAATAGTAATTACGAATATAATACTTCTTTGATGTATGTTTTTATCACAAGAAAAAAATACAATGCTGTTGCATCTCTTTGATATTTGACCATATAAAAGGAGTGGATCACATGAGATATAATGCAAGAAATGACAAAAGGTGTGCATTGTGCCGCCATTGGTACTCCCCAAGCAAGTCGGTATCGGGCAGGGATATATATGAAATTGACATAAATATAAAAAGCAAGTGCCTTGTACACGGTATCAACACAAGATCCGATTCAAGTTGTAAGTATTATGAAGCAAGCTCTTGATTTATTTTTGTACCAAAACAAAAAATTTGACATTTTTATTAAGGCTATGCTATGATAATATCACAGTAAGGAAGTGATATTATGAAATACATGAAATACATAGTTGCGGTTATAGTCGTAATAGCTGCCGCCTTTGCCGTTTTGAAGCTTACGGAAGTAAAGAGAGCGGAACATACCTTTGCAATGGCTATGGAGGCTCTTAAGGAAGGAGATATTGTTAAGACTTCTTCATATGTTAAGGGCGGTAAAATAATAGATGAAGAAATTGCGGAAAAATTTAAAGGCGGAGAAGCGCTGCTTAAGATTTTATTTTCCAACATGACTTATAGTATAAATAACAGCGAAAAAATTGATGACGAAACGATCAAAATAAACGCAGATATTACAACAATAAACATGCAGAAAATATTTGCAGACAGCTTGAGAGAAATACTCGCTCTTCATCTTAAAAACGCCTTTACGTTTGGAGAAAATAAACTGGACGATGAACAGCTTAATACAGAAACCATTAAAATAATTACGGATAAGATGAATAGCGATAGCGCCGAAACGATAACCAAAACTATAGATATTAATGTTGTAAGCTCAGGCATAGGCTGGAAAATAGACGCTGTGGATTCGGTAAAGGACGCTGTCACAGGAGGACTCATAAGCGCTGTACAGGACCTGAGCAAGGCGCTGGGCTGAAACTGATGGGGAAATAAATCAAAAGGCACTTTTGAGGAAATCAAGAGTGCTTTTTTGCTGTGTATAGAAAACCACACGTTATACGTGTGGTTCAAAAAAGCTTAAAGCGATGAAAAAATAGCCTCCTATGTTACAATAAAAATGGTCCGCCAACCAAATTTAACATAGAAGGAGATTCAAATGAATCATAATAATACTTTAGCATATACGACGTGGAATTGCAATACCATATAGTATTTGTGCCAAAATACAGAAGGCAGGTCATATTTGGAAAAATAAAAGCAGATATAGGACAAATACTGAGAAAATTATGTGAATATAAGGGAATTGAGATATTAGAAGCAGAAGCGTGCTCAGATCATATACACATGGTTGTAAGTATACCGCCCCAAATTAAGTGTATCACAATTCATGGGATATTTAAAGGGGAAAAGTTCTCTGATGATATTTGACTGGAATTGTCAAGAAAAGTGCAGAGTAAAAAACACCCAAAATTCTGAATAGCAACAAATCAAGCTGCTGAGAGTTTTTCACTCATTGATTTTCTATAGGCAACAGGAGGCATACCATCAGGGTTAAAGCTGTTTACCCTGATGGTATTGTAATATCCGAAGATATAACGAAAAACCTCTGTTTTTACCTGTTCTCGTGTCATCTTATAGGTTGATTCTGTAAAGCTTTTCCTTTTTCAATGTTGCGAAAAAGCTCTCCATACGTGAATTGTCAAAACAATGACCTGTTCCGCTCAGGCTTTGTATCAATCTGCATTTTAAAAGCTCTTCTCTGAATGTATAGCCGGTGTATTGACAACCTCTGTCACTATGTAAGATCGTTTTGTTTTCTTTTTTACATATACTTTTTAATTGCTTTATTGTATCGAACACAAATCTTTTTTCATGTTATCACGCATTTCAAGAGTCACTATCTTTCCGTTAAAGCAATCAAGTACGGCTGAAATATAAAGTTTACCGTCTGAGCATTGTATTTCTGTTATATCTGTACTTTATACCTTTATGCTCAAGAACTGTTTTCATTCTTTTAACTCCATAATTATCATTATCGGGATGAGTGTTGAGTATCTCATTTATTTCGACCGCAAGAAGCTGCCATGCCTTTGGCTTGTCTTTGTTTTTCAACCATCTGTAATAACCTGATTCACTTACTTT
>CANQBT010000094.1 GCA_947589405.1 uncultured Clostridia bacterium
ATACATTACTGCAAAGGCTATTACGGGAAGCCATTTTATTTTGCTTATTTCCCACAATATGAGATTTTTATATCTTTTTTCCATAAAATACACCTCCCTAGTCAAATCGCCTTACAAAGTACTGTATTATCTTAAAGCCTGCAAGCCAGCTCAGTATAAATGTAATAATGACTACCGCTATACTTCTTACTTCAAGGTAATTTACAACGGCCTGCATTGAAAATGCAAACATTGTAGAGCCTATAATATATACGACAGGTCTGCACCACCTGAATAAAAACAGCTTTCCCATATTGCTGTAATCGATTTTGAAATTTAAGATCGCTGCCAGTATAAAAAGCGGTATGCTCCATATTATAAAAAGTGTTTCCTCCGGATATATTTTTCCATAGAAGCATATAAAATCAAAAAATTTATCCATAATATCCAGAGTTATTCTGAATATAGCCAGTTCTTTTATGACATATGGCATAGACTCATAGCCTATGAATGAACCAAGCGTGCCAAAAAATGCCGCAAAGGGTGCGCATATGGCAAGAAGGGGTATGCCTATTATTTGCTGACTTAAAAGACCTATGGAATAGAAAAACACCATTACCGCAAAGGTCATATATGCCGTGTCACACATCTGCTTAAAGTAGTTTTCCCCTTCGGCAAAATAAGGTGAATACATTACCCAGCCTATGGCGCAAAGTACTGCAAGAGTTACGCCTATGAATATAATAGATGAAACTGTTTTAAACAAAAAGTCGTTGCTATATTTCACAGGCAGCTGCTTTATGAAAACGCCTGTCTTTTTATTTACATTTTTATAGTGGAGAAATGTATTCAAGCCCATAACCACAAATATTATTATAAATATGGTGCCTGCCCATTGGCTCCACTCGGATAAGTAGGGTATCCATTCCTGCTGTCCGCCGTTTGCGTTTTCGCTCATTATATCCATAAAGTTCAGGAATATTGAGAAAAGAGAAGCTGCGCCCAGAAGTATAAGTGAATTTCTGATATAGTTTTTATAAAGCGAATTCATAATATCACCTCTGTTCCTTTGAGGAATATATAAATATCTCTTCAAGGCTCATGCCTATTTCCTCCAGTATATCTGCGCCTTTGGCATAAAGCTGTCTTTCCATATCCTGAGTATAATTGTCTGTGATTATGTGGTATATAGAGCCTATCTGCTCTACATTGAGTATGCCCTCTATGTCGGACAAGTCCACAGGAGATGAAAATACCGCTTGCAGCTTCTTGACCTTTGCCTTTATGCCCTCTACGCTGCTCTGATACTTTACCCTTCCGCCCTGAAGCATAGTAATATCATCGCAAAGCTTTTCAAGCTCTGAAAGATGATGTGAGGATATAAGTATTGTACACTCTCTTTCGGCGACCTCTTTTATGAGAATATCTGTCACCTGTTTTTTTGCCAAAGCGTCAAGACCGCTTGTAGGCTCGTCAAGTACAAGCACATCGGGTCTTATGGCAATGTTGAGCATAAGGGCAAGACGCATCTGCATACCCTTTGAAAGCTGATTTATCCTTCTGTCCACAGGCAGCTCGAATACAGTATTCAGCTCATTGAAGCACTCCTCGTCAAAGCTTTGGTATATGCCCTTGTAAAACTTTACCATATCCTTTACTCTGTAGGTAGGGAAATAGCTGTTGCTGTCTGCAACATAGCCTATCCTTGCCTTCACCTTAGGATCGTCATATACATTCTCTCC
The DNA here is from genome assembly GCA_947589405.1 of uncultured Clostridia bacterium. Lineage (GTDB taxonomy): Bacteria > Bacillota > Clostridia > Lachnospirales > CAG-274 > CANPXH01. The sequence continues at coordinate 1,722 of CANQBT010000094.1, forward strand.
GTCTATTAGCACAACGCCTTCGTTAGGCTTGTATACTCCCGTAACACAATGAATTATTGTAGTCTTGCCTACGCCGTTTTCACCTATTATGCCATGTATTGTGCCCTTAGGCACAGTTATCGAAACATTGTCTACAGCCTTAAAGCTGCCGTAACACTTTGTCAGATTTTTTATTTCTATCATATATTATCCCTCCTGTTCCTCCAATATCTTACATATACCCTTTATTATATCCTCCTTGTCCGTACCCGAAAGCATAAGCTGAGTCAGTATAGGGCGTATACTCTCCATTGCCTTGCTGAAATCTGCGTCAATTTCCGTACAGTCGGATATAAATGTGCCTTTTCCCTTTTCGGTAACTATTATGCCCTGCTTTTCAAGCTCCGCATAGGATTTTGCAGCAGTATTGGGATTTATATTGAGCATGGACGCCAGCTTGCGCACAGAGGGAAGAGGATCCCCCTTCTTTAAATATCCCTTTAATACGCTCTCCTTTATACTGTTGCATATCTGCTCGTAAATAGGAATGTCTGAGCGCAGTTCAATATTAAACATTGTTATCACCTGCCTTCGTGTTTAACTGTACTATGTATTATAGTACACATTACAAAACTTGTCAATAGGTATTTAATTAAAAGTTTGCTTAATTTCCAATTATGAGTTATACTAATGGAAAGGAGATAATGACATGGAAAGAATGAGAGAATTAATAAACATACTTAACAAAGCATCAGAAGCCTATTATCAGAAGGATTCTGAGATAATGAGCGACTTCCAATATGACAAGCTTTACGATGAGCTTACAGAGCTGGAGAATAAAACAGGCATAGTGCTTTCTGACAGTCCCACTCAAAAGGTAGGACATCAGATATTGAGCGCCCTTAATAAGGTAAGGCATGAAAGTCGTATGCTTTCTCTTGACAAGACAAAGGACGTCCTACAGCTTAAGGAATTTGCAGGAGATAACCAATGTATACTTTCATATAAAATGGACGGTCTTACGGTCGTTCTTACTTATAAAGACGGCAAGCTGTCTCAGGCGGTAACAAGAGGCAACGGAGAAATCGGCGAAGATATAACCCATAATGCCGTATTTTTCCGCAATATACCTGTTAAGATGGGCTTTAAAGGCGAAACTGTCATAAGAGGAGAAGCTGTCATTTCATTTGAGGACTTCGGCAAAATAAATGAAGAGCTTGAAGCAGAGGAAAAATACAAAAACCCAAGAAATTTATGCAGCGGCACCGTAAGACAGCTCAATTCGGAAATAGCCGCCAAAAGAAATGTAAACTTCATAGCCTTTTCACTTGTAAAGGCTGAGGGCAAGGAATTTGGCGACAGCAAATCCGAAAGACTGGACTGGCTTGAAAGCATAGGCTTTACAGCTGTGGAAAGAAGGCTTGTTACAGCTGAGAACATTGAAGGAGCCGTAAAATATTTTGAAGAAAAGATACCTGAAAACAGCTATGCTACAGACGGTCTTGTGCTTACCTACGACAGCATTGAATACAGCGAAAGTCTTGGCACCACCGCCAAATTTCCCAGAGATTCCATTGCCTTCAAGTGGGCTGATGAGCTTGCGGAAACAAAGCTTTTGTATATAGACTGGAACACGTCAAGGACGGGACTTATAAATCCCATAGCAGTTTTTGAACCTGTGGAGCTGGAGGGCACTACAGTAAACAGAGCATCTCTCCACAATCTGAGTATTGTTGAAAATATGAAGCTTGGCATAGGCGATACAATAAAGGTATACAAAGCCAATATGATAATACCTCAGGTAGCGGAAAACATAACGCAAAGCGGCACAATACAGATACCAAAATTATGTCCTGTATGCCATGAGGAAACGGAAATAATAAGTATGCGTGACGGAAAAGCCCTTAAATGTCCCAATCCCAACTGTAAGGCTCAGAGGGTGGCGTTTCTTGAACACTTTGTATCGAGAGATGCTATGAATATAGAAGGACTTTCCGAAGCGACTATCGAAAAGTTTATTGAAAAAGGCTTTATAGACAACTATACGGATCTTTTCCGACTTGAAAAGCACAGAGATGAGATAATAGGAATGGAGGGCTTTGGCGAGAGATCCTATAACAATCTTATTTCTGCCATAGAAAAAAGCAAAAATGTACACATTGCAAACTTCATATATGCTCTTGGCATAAATAATGTAGGACTTAGCAATGCAAAGCTTTTATGCAAAAAATACGGCTATGATATGGATAATATAAGAAATGCGGTATTTGAGGAATTAATTGATATAGACGGCTTTGGAGAAGTCATTGCCAATTCCGTGACCAAATATTTCAGCCATAAAAGCAATACAGAGCTGATCGACGATGCCTTGAAATATATCACATTCATAGCTGAGGAGGATAATGACAGCAGCAATATACTTGAAGGCAAGACATTTGTAATAACAGGAGATGTCCATATTTACAAAAACAGAAAGGAGCTTCAGGCGCATATAGAAAAGCTTGGCGGCAAAGCCTCCTCAAGCGTAAGCTCCAAAACGAACTATCTTATAAACAACAATGTAAATTCAGCCTCCTCCAAGAACAAAAAGGCCAAAGAGCTTGGAGTGCCTATAATAAGCGAAGAGGAATTTATAAAACTTACAGAAGTATAAAATATATAAGGAGATGACGAAATGAAAATCGGAATGTTGACAAGCGGCGGCGACTGTCAGGGACTTAACGCTACAATGAGAGGTGTTGCAAAGGCTCTCTACAACAAGCTGGGAAGGAATATAGAGATATACGGTATCCTGGACGGCTACAAGGGACTTATAGACGGCAACTTCAAAAAACTCAGAAGCAGAGATTTTTCAGGCATACTTACACGTGGAGGAACAATACTTGGAACCTCCAGAAAGCCATTTAAAAAAATGACCGTAATAGAAGAGGACGGTATAGACAAAGTAAAGGCTATGAAGGAAAACTACAAAAAAATGGAGCTTGACTGCCTTGTTATATTAGGGGGAAACGGTACTCACAAAACAGCCAACCTTCTGAGTCAGGAGGGGCTTAACATAGTTACTCTTCCCAAAACAATAGATAACGACCTTTGGGGTACGGATATTACATTCGGCTTCAATTCCGCCCTTGACGTGGCTACAGACGTAATAGACAGAATACATACCACAGCTACATCTCATGGCAGGATATTCGTAATAGAGATAATGGGACACAAGGCAGGCTGGCTCACTCTTTATTCGGGAGTTGCAGGCGGTGCAGACATTATACTTCTGCCTGAGATACCCTATGATATTAAAAAGATAACCGAAGAAATAGATTCCCGTACAAAAGAAGGCAAGGGCTTTTCTATAATAGCCGTTGCCGAAGGTGCTGTATCGGTCGAAGAAAGCAAAATGACTAAGAAGGAATTTAAGGCTCACAGAGCGGTTATGCCCCAGCCCTCCATTGCCTACAGAGTCGCAGACGAAATTGCCTCCGCTACCAATCACGAGGTAAGAGTTGTGGTACCCGGTCACATACAGAGAGGCGGTGCGCCCAATGCCTATGACAGAGTACTCAGCACAAGATTCGGCGCAGGTGCAGCAGAGCTTATACTTAACAAGCAATACGGAAATATGGCAGGTATGCAGAACGGACGTGTCGTACCTGTTCCTCTGGAGGAGGTGGCAGGCAAGCTTAAAAACGTGCCCGCTGACGATGAGGTGATACTTACCGCAAGAAATATAGGCATATCCTTTGGCGATTGAAATAATTGTTGAAAAAAGGCACGGCATATGTTATTATTAAATTTAAGGAGGCGTTTTTATGGCGATTCAGGAATCAGGCGAGAACTATCTCGAAACCATATTGATATTAAAAGAGAGAAACGGCTATGTCCGTGCCATAGATGTGGCTCATGAGCTTGGTTTTTCAAAGCCCAGCGTAAGCCGTGCCATGTCCGTTCTCAAAAAGGAAGGCCATATTGAGACAGACGTACTCAATCAGATACTCCTTACCGAAAGCGGAAGAAAAATTGCCGAAACAATATATGAAAGGCATCAGGTCCTTTCCAAATTCCTTATTTCGCTGGGCGTTGACGAAAAGACAGCCGTAGCCGACGCCTGTCGTATAGAGCACGTTATAAGCCCAAAATCCTTTGACAAAATAAAGGAAAATTTCTTTAAAGAATAAAATTTATACAATATGAAATACTAATGAAGAGAGAGGTGTTTTGATGAGCGTTGTGACCCTGAACAAGGATAATTTTGATAAAGAAGTACTGCAATGCAGCAAGCCTGTGCTTGTAGACTTCTGGGCTGCATGGTGCGGTCCCTGCCAGATGCTTTCTCCCGTAGTGGATAAAATTGCAGAGGAGACCACCGCCATTAAGGTAGGCAAAATAAATATTGACGAACAGCCTGAGCTGGCAAGCCAATTCGGCGTTATGTCCATACCTACTCTTATGGTATTCAGAGACGGAAAGCTCAGCAAAAAAAGCGTTGGCGTGATCTCAAGAGAAGAAATATTGAACCTCATATAATAAAAGCAGCTGTAAGGGCTGCTTTTATTATATTCATATACGATTTATGTTGAAGCCCGTTTAAAAATATGGTATACTTATAAAAATTAATACAAGGAGGAATATAAATTGGGTAAAAAAGGTAACCTTATGTCTGTCAGACACGATATAAGGGTCGTAGACGCAACAGTAAGAGACGGAGGACTTGTTAATAACTTTTATTTTGACGATGATCTTATAAGAGATTTATATAAAGCAAATATAGACGCAGGCATTGATTATATGGAGTTTGGCTACAAGGCTTCAAAGGATCTGTTTGATGAAAGCAAATTCGGCAAATGGAAATTCTGCGATGAAGAGTCTATAAGAGAGATCGTGGGAGATAACGACACAGACCTTAAAATATCTGTTATGGCTGATGTTGGCAGGACCAATTACAAAAGAGATTTCCTTCCCAAATCAGAAAGCGTTATAGATATGGTAAGAGTCGCTACATATATCAATACTATCCCTGCGGCTATTGAGATCGCCGAGCATTGTCACAAACTGGGTTATGAAACCACCGTCAATATAATGGCAATATCAAATGCTAAGGAAAGCGATATGAAGCAGATGCTTGAGCTTCTGGGTCAGAGCAGCGTCAACGCCATATACCTTGTGGACAGCTATGGCGCTCTATATCCCGAGCAGATAAGAGAGCTGGCGGATCTCTATCTGGAATACGGCGACAAGTACGGCAAGAGCATCGGCATACACGCTCACAACAATCAGCAGCTTGCCTTTGCCAATACTATAGAGGCTCTCGGTCAGGGCGCAAGCTATCTTGACGCTACTATGTCAAGTCTGGGAAGGGGCGCAGGCAACTGCCCTATGGAGCTGCTTTTGGGATTTTTGCAGAATCCTAAATACAACATTATTCCCGTACTCAGATTTATAGAGAAAAACATATTGAAGCTCAGAGAGGAAGGCCTTATGTGGGGCTACGATATTCAGTATCTTCTTACGGGACGTTTTAATCAGCACCCTTCCTCAGCCATAGCGTTTACCAAAGACAAAAGAACAGACTATGCCGCATTCTACAGCGAGCTTCTGGATAAGGAGTAAAATTTGCATAAAACGGAGTCGTTTTTACGGCTCCGTTTTTAACAAAAAAATATATGAATTTTTACTCAAATATGTTGACAAAATATGATATTGATGTTAAAATTTTTAGGATATAAAAAACAAGGAGGGATAGTATGTTTTACATAGATTTTTTTATCGGTATGTGGCATAAGTATTTAATTCCCTTGCTTGTTTGTAAACACGGTTTTGAAAGACAGTTAAAGGTTTTGTTTTAATTCCTTTTATTGTCTTTTTTTTTGAGTAAATTTTATAGGAATGGAGGAAAGCTATGTATAAGAGAAAAGACCTGCTGGGGCTAAGAGAATTAAGCGCAGATGAAATTATGACTATTCTCAACACAGCAAGGGAAATGAAGGCTAAAATAGACGATCCGTCTCTCAGAGATAAGAGCCTTGAAAAAAGCAGTATCGTAACTCTGTTCTATGAAAACAGCACAAGAACCAAAATGTCCTTTATGCTGGCAGGAGAGTATCAGGGAGCCATAGTGAAGGACTTGGGCGTGGCAACAAGCAGCGTATCAAAGGGCGAAAGCCTTATCGATACAGGCGTGACGCTTGACCAGATGGGTACAAATGTAATGATAATACGCCATCAGCTGACAGGCGCCGCACACATATTGGCAAAGAATGTAAAGGCAAGCGTTATAAATGCAGGCGACGGTTCAAACGAACACCCTACACAGGCGCTTCTGGATCTCTATACCATAATGGAGAGAAAGGGAGGCTTTGAAGGTCTTAAGGTAGTAATACTGGGAGATATTTCCCACTCACGTGTAGCCAGAAGCAATGCCTTCGGACTGACTAAGCTTGGCGCTAAGGTAACCCTTGCAGGACCTTCGACACTTGTGAGCAATTCAATGCAAAGCTTAGGAGTACAGGTGAGCACAGACATACCCTCAGCCATAAGGGACGCCGATGTTGTAATGGGTCTGAGAATACAGTTTGAAAGGCAGAGAAATATGCCCTTCCCGAATCTGAGAGAGTATTCAAGCCTTTTCGGCGTAAACAGCGATATGCTTAAATATGCCAAAAAGGACGTGCTTGTGATGCATCCGGGTCCTGTAAACAGAGGTGTGGAGCTGAGCACAGATGTAATAGACGGCAAAAATTCCGTCATAACGGTTCAGGTAAAGAACGGTGTGGCAGTAAGAATGGCCATACTTAAGCTTCTTACCGAAAACAATTCAAAGATATAGGAGGTTATTTATGAGCAGTATACTTATTAAAAACGGCAGAGTAATTGACCCCTGCAACAGCATAGACGCTGTTATGGATATACTTGTTAAGGACAACAAAATAGATAAGGTCCAAAAGGAGATCACAGACAGCGCCGATAAGGTGATAGATGCAGAAGGTCTGTGGG
>CANQBT010000095.1 GCA_947589405.1 uncultured Clostridia bacterium
TTCTCTATGTAGACGGCGGTATACTTGCTTATATCGGCAAGCAGCCCTGATAGAAACAACCGATTTTTTAAGCCTGTCCTGACGGACAGGCTTTTTTAAAATATATCCGCAAGCTCGCAGAAATTATTTATTACATAGTCATAACCTTTGACATTACCAAAGCCGTAGGCAGCATATACAAACGGGATCCCTGCATATATTGCCGAGTCCATATCGCTTTGTGTATCTCCTACATAAACAGCTGCGGACAATTTGTTCCTCTCTATTATTGATTTATTGTTTTCGCCCTTTCCCTTTCCTGTATTGCCTGCGCATTCAAAGTCAGTAAAATACTTTCCAAGCCCATGTCCTTTAAAAAAGCTCTCTATATAGCCGGACTGACAATTACTCACTATAAACAGCTTATATTTTTTAGAAAGAATATCCAATGTCTTTTCCAGTTCAGGGTACAATATCCCTCCATGTTCGGAAAGATATGCTACCTCCATATCGCAGCATTCTTCTATAAGCTTCATTTGCATCTCTTCGCTTTCGGCAGGAAAGAGCTTGCGACTTATATCGGGCAGCAAAAGCCCCATACATTTTTCCAATTCCTTTACAGTAACAGGTTCTCTTATATACGGATACCTTTCAAGCACCATATTCCATGTTTTGCATATAGCTTCCGTAGCATTCCATAGTGTACCGTCCAAATCAAATATAATACCGTCTGTCAACTTGAGCACCGCCTTTTCAATATACAAAAATGCCCGTTTACACAGGCATTTTATTGTATCGATCAATTTAGAGGAGGTATTGTTTCCTCATGAATAATATTATCGCTGTTTGTCTCCGGCTTTTGTGTTTCCGGCTGTGTATTTTCCGCATTGCCGCCTGAGGATTCATTGCTTTGAGCTGCCGTTTCCTTTTCCTGAGCAGCTTCCGTAAAGCCTTCTACAACATGTGTTTCGGTTTCATTGTTGTTCTCTATGACAGGTGGATATTCTATCACAGGCATTGTTATAGGCGGTATTGCCGCTGATGCAGACGCATCTGTCGGATCAACGACCAAAGAGTGAAAATAGCAAACCACAGGCATATCCTTAACTGCATTGTTATATATGGCCTTTGCGGCATCAGATGGTATATAAATGCTGCCGTTAGAGCCGTTAAGAGTATATACGGAGCCTCCGAATTCACTTTGCCATGAAGCGTCATTAATTCCAATATTTCCCGTAAATGGTATCCAATAGGACACAGATCGATTTCCCTCTGTTTTTAAAACTGTATTATTCTTTTTATCCTTTATTTTGTAAACACCTAACGGAGTATTATGAGAACCGTCATTTTTGCCTGAAACAATATCTGTTTCAACAATTTGTTTACCATTTTTATACATCCAAAGCTTCTGATTGGTAAGATCCACTTCAATATAACTTGTTCCTATATCATTGCTTACGGGACCCATAGCGCTGCTTGTAAATTCAGCCTTTACCTCTGCATCGTCAAAGCCTATAACGGCTGAGCACAGATCATCGATCAGTTTGGCTGTATCAAGCTTTCTGCCATAGTCTCCGCCGGAAACCGTAACGCTGTCTCCGTAATGAGTCTTAAATGTCCTGATTTTATTCAATGTGGAATAAGTATCGTCAAGCAGTCTTACGTATTCTCTTATTTCATCTTCATTGGCAACTACGTCTGCGTTGAAATTAACTGCGATCCATTTATTGAGCGCAGACTTATCCAATATCTGAGTAGTATCAAAAACTGTAAGAGCAATAGATTTCTCAATATAATCATTTGCTGTGCTGCATGCATCTGAAAGCTTTTTATCATCTTCTGTAAGCGTCGGCTGCACATAACAGCCCTCCATCGCAACGTCAAGGCTGTTTTCAAGACATTGTATCTTCTTTATAACAAGATCCCTTACGGCTGTTTTGTCGATCTCATCGCCATAAACGGCAGGTTTTATTTCAAATTCCTGACCATTATATATTATGCCGGCGTCCTCGCTTTTTATAGTAGGCGTTATTGACATGATCAATGAATTGTCCAATATTTCATCAAGCTTGTTATAGCTCAGTTCAAGACCGTCATCAACATAAATTTCATCAGAATCTACAAAAAAGCCCTTGAGCCATGAATATTTTTTTTGATTATTACATATGTCTGTAAGCACGCTTTTAAGATATTCACCGCATTGCAGCTCAATATCGCTGCCATATATCTTATCGGATTCTATTCCTCCAAGAAGTATGGAAAGGCTATAGTTTTCCAGAGAGCTGTTAATTTCCTCATATACATCTTCAACTGTTCTGTTGGAGCAATCAAAGCCGTTTATTACCGTAGACGGCACGAACCTGTTTGCATAAAAAACATATGAAATACATATATAAGCCGTAACTACTATAATTGCGCAAAAAATACATATTGCTCCTGTAATTTTAAGCTTATTATGAGGTTTTTTGATTTTCTCTTCGATAACATTGGTTTCGGACAGATCATTCTTATTATGGTCTGCCTTTTCCTCAGCTTCTGTCTTGTCATCGGCATCGTCAGAGCTTTCCTGCTTTTTCTTTTCGATAGGAGCAGCTTTTTCATCTGATTTATCATCGTTAAAAATGCTTTCTATGTCAAAGTCATCATCAGTATCATCATAATCCACATATTTTCTGTAATTTACATCGACTCCGCCAAATTCCTCGTCTCCATCCAAAAGCTCTCTTAACTTCTCACTATCCATACATAATTTCTCCTTTGCAAAAAAGAATTATTCACTTTCAGCAGGCGGTATCTCAATTTCTTTGATCACATTATCGCTTCCGCCTGTATCTGCCGGCGGTGTGCTTTCAGGACTGACTGCAGGAGGAGTGCTTTCGACAGTATTGCCACCTGTATTCTGATCTGCGCTGCCCGGATCGGCTGCTGCATCATTAGAGCCGCCTCCATTGTCAGCATAAGAGCTGCCTGTATCGGTACCTACGGCAGTATTGCCTGAGTTGTCTGCTGCTCCCGTATCTGCGCTGTTTGTGCCTGTGCCGCTGTCAACGCTGTCGGTATCCTGATCCGCAGCCGTGTCATCTGAAACCTCTGCATTTGTATTTTCATCTGTATCGGTCGGCGCAGGAGTAGTATTATTTCCCTGTGAAGTCTGTCCGACATTTGAATCTCTGACTACATTTGAATCATTGATTTTTTTGCCGCTGAGCAGATCTGAACGCATTTTAATTTCCCTTGAAGTAAGGGCTCTGTATGTGCCCTGAACCGGTCCGCTGGAGTCCACAGTCTGAAAGGTCGGGATTCTGTTGTGATAATAACATACAACAGGCATTTTAACAACAGCATTTTTATAAATATCGCCTGCGTCCTTCATCATAAGATTTACGCAACCGTGAGAACCCTGACTCTTATAATAATCTCCGCCGAATTTTCTCTGCCATACTGCATCGTGGAGACCTATTCCGCCGTTGAAAGGCATCCAGTACTTGACAGGAGTAACGTAAGTATCGCCTACAAGAGGAACGTCCATAAGCTTATTTTTAAGCATATATGTTCCCTGAGGTGTTGCTCTTACTCCGGGCAAACCTGTTACGACAGGACATTGCTTAACAAGCTTGCCGTCTACATACATGTAAAGATACTGGTTTGTAAGATCCACCTCAATATATGTCTTGCCTATATCGGCACCTGTTCCGCTCAATACATTTCTGGTAAGTGCTACTGTTGTATTGAGAGGCTTTTTGCTGAAAATAGCGCTGTTTATGTCTGCTGCCAAAGTTTTGGTAGATATAGAGCAGCCATAATCTCCGCCCTTCACTTCTACCTCTGTTCCGTGAGCAGTCTTGAACTTTCTTGTAATACCCATATTGCTATATTTTTTTTCAAGATTTGCAACATAGGCATTTATAGTACTTTCATCAAGTTTAACATTATAGTTTTCATCTAAAGACAATATTCCGTTCATAACATCGGCTGTAATGTCTTCATTTGACTCGCCCATCTTTATTGAAATGTTAGTGCCTTCTATAATACGGTTGGCATTATCGCAGGCTGTATTTAGAGCTTCTTCATTTACATCATTGGAATCAACCTTTACATATACATCTGCGTCAGGTATAGAAAATTGATCCTTAAGGGCAGAAACATATTCTGAGACCCTTGCCATATAGACTTCCTTATCTATTTCGTCTCCCTTTGTGGGAGGAGTGACCTGATATTTGCCGTCCTTGTATTTAAGAGAAGCAGATTCGCTTGAAACAGTTTTAGGAAGATTATAACCATTTGAGGTCATAACGATAGAATCAAGAGCGTCTGTGTTGTAAACCGTCAAATCATCAATAGAACTGTCGTATCTGCTTCCCAAAAAGCCCTTTATCCACATTATTTTATTCTGATCTGCGCAGATCTTTGCTGCGGCAGCCTTACCTTCATCGGAAATCGCAAGCCCAATATCGCTGCCGTTTATTGTGTCCAGAGTTTCATCTTTATTGACAACGGTAAGCGTGTAGTTTGAAGCCTTATTTTCAGCCTGACTTATATACTGTTCAACACTTATGTTGGAAACATCGGCGCCGTTAATTGAAGTACCCTGTAAGAATCTGTTTTTATAATATCCGAATGCAATGATAATATAAGCTGCAAAACAGAGCAAAATAATCGCACCTGCAACTGCAAGAACAATATTGCCGATATTTTTCTTTTTATTCTTTTTTGCAGGTTTATTTTTGCTTTTTTTCTTTTTTGCTTTTTTTATCTTTTTCGGCTGTGCATCTGCTGCATCGGCTTCGTCATCATACTCTTCTTCGTATTCCTCATCGACTTCGTCGTCATACTCTTCTTCGTATTCTTCATCGACTTCGTCGTCATACTCTTCTTCGTATTCCTCATCGGCTTCGTCGTCATACTCTTCTTCGTATTCCTCATCGGCTTCGTCGTCATACTCTTCTTCGTATTCTTCATCGACTTCGTCGTCATACTCTTCGTCGTATTCTTCATCGGCTTCATCGTCATACTCTTCTTCGTATTCCTCATCGGCTTCATTGTCATACTCTTCATATGAAGGGTCAGCATCTGCCTCTGAGTATATTTTGTCCTCCTGAGTATAACTGCTGTCCCGATCGGCATCAGAGTCTGCATCGGATACATCAGCAGATAGCAGCCCCTCTTCTGCAAGACGTTCTCGTTCCAATATTTCTTTTACTGTAAGTCCTTTTGATTTCCTGTTCTTTCTACTTCTCATAATAAAAAAACTCCATATTTAAAATTATAGTTAAATACATTTTAATATATTTTTTAAATTTTTTCAAGTATTATATACATAATTTATACATTTATAAGAAATTTTGTCAATAAAAATATATCAAATAAAATCGCCTGCAAGTTAATACAGACGATTTTATGATAAAATAATTAATATTTTCAGCCGATAAACATCTGACTCCAGTACATTCTGCCGCCTGATGTAACGCCTAATCCCATCTCCTTATAATTTTTATTTAAAATATTCTGCCTGTGGCCTGAAGAATTCATCCATGCATTAAATACTTCCTGAGCCGTTTTCTGACCATAGGCTATGTTTTCCCCTGCTGTTTTATAGGAAATTCCCGCCTGTTTCATCATATTGAAGGGACTTCCGTATGTAGGTGAGGTATGAGAAAAATAGTTGTTCTTTTTCATATCCTCAGCTTTTTTCTGAGCTACAGCCGAAAGACTGCCGTTCAGCTTAAGAGATGATAAACCGTTTTGAGCCCTTGCATTATTTACAAGGTCAAGTACCTGCTTTGCCATAGATTGATCTACATTTACGGCAGCAGTTGTTGTTTCGGTAGTTTTTTCAGTCACAGGGGCTTTCGTTGTTGCTTTTGTCGGCTTCTCCGTCACAGGGGCCTTTGTAGTAGCCTGTGTCGGTTTTTCTGTCACAGGAGCCTTCGTAGTAGCTTCCGTTTGCTTTTCTGTTACAGGAGCCTTTGTGGTAGCTTCCGTTTGCTTCTCCGTCACAGGAGCCTTTGTGGTGGCTTCCGTTGGCTTCTCCGTCACAGGAGCTTTTGTAGTAGCTTTCGTTGGCTTCTCCGTCACAGGTGTCTTTGTAGTCGCCTGTGTTTGTTTTTCGGTAGTTCCTTTGTTAAGCCATTTTAAATTTTCTTCTGCGTCCTCCTTACATTTTTGTATAAATTCATTGACCTTTGTTTTCAGGTCCGTTGTGTCAACTGTAATATGTTTTCCGTTTACGATCATACAGTTGTTATGTTCGCTGCAATAATTATATTGCTGAGTTGTCCCATTTATGTATACTTTGCAATTTACATTGCTGTTACAGCCTTCTGAGGCAAATACAGAAGCTGACATGGCTATGGTCACTATACTTGTCATAAGTACAAATTTTTTCATATATCGCTCTCCTTTATTTATTATTTAGACGTCTATACATTGATTATAATACTGTAAATAAATCAAATAAATGCAAAATATATGGTTCAGCTGTCAAAATGTACTTGCAAACAGCAGTATTTTACTATAAAATAGATAAGATGGAAAAAGATAATTATGAAAGGAATATAAATTATGGCAAGACCTGATATTGATTCAATAAACAAGAGAAGGATATTTGGTATAATATCCCACCCTGACGCAGGCAAAACTACTCTTACGGAAAAGCTTCTGCTGCATGGCGGAGCAATACATGAAGCAGGTGCCGTAAAGGCTCGTAAAGGACGTTCTGCACGTTCCGACTGGATGGAAATAGAAAAGCAGAGAGGTATTTCCGTTACCTCATCTGTAATGCAGTTTGAATACAACGACAAGACCGTATCTATTATGGACACACCGGGACATAATGACTTTGGCGAGGACACCTACAGAATACTTACCTCCGTAGACTCAGCCGTAATGGTAATAGATGCCGCAAAGGGCGTTGAAACGCAGACGGAAAAGCTTTTCAAGGTATGCAGCATGAGAGGGATACCTATATTTACATTTATGAACAAGCTGGATCGAGATGCTATGGAGCCTCTTGCCCTTATGGAAGAGCTTGAAAACGCTCTTGGACTGCCCTCTGTAGCTGTTACATGGCCTATAGGCAACGGAGCATATTTTGAGGGAGTATATGACAGACTTGAAAACAAAATACATCTCTACAAGGAAAAAAGGACCATAGAGCTTTCTGACGAGGGAGTATTTGACAAAGTCCTTGACGATATACTTTTCCATGAGAATTTACAAAATCTCAGAGATGAAGTAGAACTGTTAGACGGTGCGGGAAATGATTTTGACATGGAATTAATATCAAAGGGAAAGCTTTCGCCTGTATTTTTCGGCACGGCTTTGGCAGATTTTGGCGTAACTGAATTTCTTGAACACTTTCTTGTAATGTCACCTCCTCCCGGAGACAGAAAGACCACAACAGGAGTAGTACACCCAACAGATGATTTTTTCTCAGGCTTTATATTTAAAATACAGGCAAATATGAATCCTGCTCACAGAGATAGGCTTGCGTTTTTCAGAATATGCTCAGGCACATTTGAGAGAGGTATGAGCGTGACTCTTTCCAGAACAGGTAAAACAATGAAGCTTAATCAATCCACACAGCTTATGGCAAATGAAAGAGAAAATGTAGATTCTGCCATTGCAGGAGATATTATAGGAATATATGACACAGGCAATTATCAGATAGGCGATACCCTTACGGACTGTAAGGATAAGCTGTATTTTGAGCCGCTGCCCACATTTCCCCCTGAGCTTTTTATGAAAGTAAGACCTATAGACACTATGAAGGCAAAGCAATTCCAGAAGGGTGTGGATCAGCTTGCGCAAGAGGGCGCAATACAAATATACAGAACAGAGCTTAATGAAGTTGTGCTGGGCGCTGTAGGTCAGCTTCAGTTCGAGGTATTTGAATACAGACTGAAGAACGAATATAATTCCGAAATAAGAATGGAAAACATGGATTACACCGTTGCAAGGTGGGTAAAGGGTAAGACCGCCGATGAAATAAAGAAGCTTATCAATTCCAGATGCACACTTGTTTTTGACCGCTTTGACCGCCCTATTCTCCTCTTTGCAAATAATTATTCACTAAATACGTTTATTGAAAGAAATGAAGATATTGAACTTATAGAAGCTCTTGCCGTAGATGATAATTTTTAACACAATGTATCAAAAAACAGCCATTTTATATGATGGCTGCTTTTTTATTGCCCTTCTCCCCGAAATCAATAAAGGATAATTATATATTATACTATATTTGAAAATAA
>CANQBT010000096.1 GCA_947589405.1 uncultured Clostridia bacterium
CCGTTACGTTTGTTGTAAGCATATATGTGCATAATGCTATCGCAGTCATTGCTATAAAAGCCAGAACAAAATTCATAAACGGTCCAGCAAAGCATATGATGATCCTTTGAAGAGGAGTAGTATCGTTAAAGGAGATCACATCATCTCTGTCCTGTATCTCTTCTGCCATACGGCAAAAGCCGCCTAAGGGCAGTATTCGTATGCAATATTCTGTATCACCTTTTTTATAACCCCATAATTTGGGTCCCATGCCTACGGAAAATTCTTCAACAAGAACATTGCACCGTTTGGCAGCTATGAAATGGCCTGCCTCATGTATAACAACTATAACCGTAAAAATAATTAATGTTAAAATTATTGACAATTAATCCACCTCTAAATCATTGGCATATTCTCTGGCCCATGCGTCGGCCTTAAGAACGTCCTCAAGATCGTAATTATACTTAACAGTATATGCGTTCATTGTCTTTTCTATTATTCGTGGAATATCCAAAAAGCCTATTTTCTTGTCAATAAACTTAGCAACTGCGATCTCATTGGCAGCATTCAGAACAGCGGGCATAGTACCGCCTGTCTCTATAGCTTTGTAAGCAAGCCCAAGACATGGAAATTTGTCTGTATGGGGCTTTTCAAATGTCAGATCGTTTCTCTCAAAAAAGTCTATTTTAGGAAATGAGTTTTTCACTCTCTTGGGATAGGTGAGCGCATATTGTATAGGCACTCTCATATCAGGCTCGCCCAACTGGGCAATAACTGCGCCGTCTTCATATCCTACCATTGAATGAACGATACTCTGAGGGTGTACAAGCACCTGTATTTGATCAAGCTCAACACCAAACAGCCATTTAGCTTCTATGACTTCCAATCCCTTATTCATAAGTGTAGCAGAGTCGATGGTTATTTTTTTCCCCATATCCCAATTTGGGTGTTTAAGAGCGTCATCTACAGTCACATTTGAAACATCTTCGTATGTTCTGAAAGGACCGCCTGATGCGGTAAGAAATATCTTGGCTATTTTATTTCCATCATTTCCCTGTAAAGACTGGAATATAGCTGAATGTTCGCTGTCTACAGGATACATATTAACATTGTTTTCCTTTATGAGCTTCATAACAAGCTCACCTGATGTAACAAGTGTTTCCTTATTGGCAAGAGCAATGTTTTTCTTAGCCTTTATCGCTTCTGTAGTAGGCACAAGACCAATATTGCCAACTACAGAATTTACGACCGTGTCAGCCTTTTCATAAGTAGCTACGGCAATAAGACCTTCCATTCCCGTATATACCTTTACAGGCAGGTCGGAAATGTTTCTTTTAAATTCCTCAGCCTTTTTTTCGTCCATAACGCAGACAATATCAGGCATAAACTCCCTTACCTGTTTTTCAAACAGATCTATCCTTGTGTTGGTGCTCATTGCCCATACTCTTATACAGCCTATATCTCTTATTACTTCCAATGTCTGGGTCCCTATGGAGCCTGTGGAACCAAGTATTGCAATATCTTTAGTCAAAGCAAACACTCCTTAAGCCATAAAATTCATAATTATATATACAAAGGGAAGCGTAAACAGGACAGAATCAAATCTATCCATAACACCTCCATGTCCGGGCATAAGCTTACCGTAATCCTTAATACCTGCCTGCCTTTTAACGGCAGATGCAGCAAGATCTCCAAGCTGACCGAATACGGAGCCAACAGCCCCTGCCGCCGCAAGCACAGGTATATATTTAATATCCAATGAATATATCTTAAAGCATACAAAGGCGTATACAGCTGAAAGAACTGCTGTTGTCACTATTCCGCCCAAAGCGCCCTCTACGGACTTTTTGGGACTAAGCTTAGGCGTAAGCTTATGTCTGCCTATAGCAGAGCCTATAAAATATGCTCCCGTGTCGCTTGCAAATGCAAATATAAAAGGCAGCCATGCAAATATTATTGAAAAATCTCTTATTTTGCATATAAGACTGAGCATAACGCCTATGTAAAAAAAGCCAAGAATAGCTATGGCGCCATCGTATATATTATTGGTATCATGAAAAATAACCAATAACATCATTATAATAAGGACTGCGGCAATAAAAACGGAATATATAACTGAAATATCATCGGCGGATAAAATTATAAAATATAATATATCCAGTATAAAGGCAGCGATATGCACAACCTTTATTTTACCTGAAACAGCTTTGTAAAACTCATACATACCCATAAGCGATATTACAAGAGCTGCCGCCTTGAGAGGGAGACCTCCTGCAATAACAAAAAACAAAAGCAGAGGTATTCCTAAAACCGCAGATATGATTCTGACTAACATTATTCTTTTACCTCGTTTCTGCCGCCAAAACGCCTGTCACGGTTCTGATAGGCTTTTATAGCGACTTTTAGATCATCTATATTGAAATCGGGCCACAGTTTATCTGTTATGTAATATTCCGAATAAGCGCTTTGCCACAACAGAAAATTACTTGTCCTAAGCTCGCCGCTTGTTCTTATGATAAGCTCAGGATCGGGAGTCCCTGCGCTGTCGAGATGAGCGGATATAATATCCTCTGTAATGTCGGAAACATCTAATTTGCCGGTCTTAATTTCTTCGGCTATTTTCTGCACAGCCCTTTTTATTTCATCTCTGCTGCCATAGTTCATAGCAATAGTCAGGTGTATTCCCTTTCTGTCTTTGGAAACCTCCTTAAGCTTTGCTATATCTCTCTGAAGATCATCTGTAAGGGCAGACAAGTCGCCTATAGAATCAACTCTGTAATCGCTGTTGGCATATTCTCTGAAATATTTGTTTATATATTCACGGAGTATTCCCATTATGCCGCTGACTTCGTCTTCGGCTCGTTTCCAGTTTTCGGTGGAAAAGGCATATACAGTAATGTGTTCAACACCTAAGCCGTGCGCATCATTCAGAAGATTGTCCAGAGCCTTTGCGCCCTGACGATGCCCCATTACTCTGGGCAGATGCTTCTTTTTAGCCCAACGTCCGTTGCCGTCCATAATTATTCCAATATGCTTCGGCACTTCATTTGCCATAATATCCCTCATTTCTTACAACTGCAAATAAGTCTGACACAATAACTATGCCAGACTTATAGTTTTTTATATGGACATAACCTCTTTGCTTTTAGCTTCAACCGCTTTGTCGATTTCCTTTATATACTTATCTGTAAGCTTCTGTATTTCTTCTTCAAGGTCGTCTCTTTCGTCTTCTGTTATTTCGCTTTTCTTTTCAAGTTTTTTAACATAGTCCATTGCGTCACGCCTTATATTTCTTACAGCTACTTTGGAATTTTCTCCCATTTTTTTAACGTCCTTTGTGAGAGTTTTTCTTCTTTCCTCAGTAAGCTCAGGAAATACAAGCCTTATCACATTGCCGTCGCTGTTGGGATTGATGCCTATGTCGGCCTTGTTTATACCCTTTTCGATAGCCTTTATTGTAGATTTGTCAAAGGGCTGTACCATAAGTACCCTTGCTTCGGGAACGGATATATTTGCAACTTGATTCAATGGCATTTCCGTGCCATAGCACTCTACAACTACCTTATCCAACACATGGGTGTTGGCTCTTCCCGCTCTTATGCCAAGCAGCTCATTGGTTAAGTTCTTTACGGTCTTGCCCATCTTTTCTTCATAGACTTTAGTATGTTCGGACATAATAATACCTCCTCGTATTTATCATTATATTTTTTTATTTATTATTTTTATACGGTAACTGTTGTACCGATCTTTTCACCGCCGGCAGCCTTTATTATACAGTTTTCCTCAGCCAGACCGAATAATACCACAGGTATTTTATTTTCATAGCAAAGATTGGCAGCCGCTATATCTATAACGCCTAAATTTTTTTCAACTATATCCTTACAGGGGATCTCATCGTATTTTCTGGCATATGGATTAACAGCCGGATCGCTGTCATACACTCCGTCTACAGCCTTTGCAAAGAGTATTGCGTCAGCACCCAGCTCACAGGCTCTAAGAGCCGTGACCGTATCCGTAGAGAAGAAGGGGTGACCTATGCCTGCGGCAAATATGACTACCTTTCCCTTCTTAAGGAGCTTGTTTGCCTTATCCTTTGAAAATTCAGATGTAAAAGTCCCTATCTTTATAGGAGTCATAACAACAGCATCTATGCCCTTCTGCCTACAGCAGTCTGCAAAATACAGAGCATTCATAACAGTAGCAAGCATACCTATTTTGTCGGCAGTTACTCTGTCCATATTGGGATTGGCACTTCTTCCTCTCCAGAAATTGCCGCCGCCTATTACAAGAGCTGTCTTTGTGCCAGAAGAAATTACAGTTTTGATTTGATCAATTATAGAAAATATTACATCGTTGTTGAAGCTGCCGTGAGTATTTCCCGCAAGAGCTTCACCGCTTAATTTAAGCACTACCTTATTGTACATATAACGCACTCCTTCCGTTGATATAATAATAACACATTTTTCTATATTTGACTATATATTTTTTAAAAAATCCCAAAAAAATAACATCGGTTTTACGATGTTATTTTTATAAGTATAAAAAATGAACTTTTACGACCGTTATAGCAATAAGTCAAATACAAAGTTACAAATGATAAAAATACAATATTTTACACATTAAAACAGCTTCCGCCTATAAATTCTCTCATAAGGGAATTGGGCGGTATATTTACGGAAGGTATGTTAAGGAAGCTGTTAAGGAAATTGAGGAGCCTTTTAGCCTCAGTATATACGCTTTCAGACGGATCTATATTGAAAAGCAATGGCTCGGCATAGGTTTTGAGAACGCCAAGCTCATATATAAGCGCTGAATTGAACATGGCGTCAGCCTGCTCCTGATATGGGAAAATGTTTTTGTTTTCGCCGTCAAGGACCTTATGCCACATATCTATCGTACTTCTGGCGCTGAAGCCTCTGAAGTTGTTGTCTCTTACGATCCTTCTGATGAGCCTTGTGTCTCTAGTGGATATTCTGCTGTGCTCGTCTATATTAAGCTGTGTAAGAGCGCTTATATATATCTTGAATTTTTCTTCCTTTGGTATTCTGTGTGTAAGATTTTCATTTATACCATGTATCCCTTCTATTATCAGAATACTGTCAGGCTCCATTTTGATAAGCTTGCCCTTTGCCTTTGTTGAGCCTGTTATAAAGTCATAAAGCGGAGTTTCAACGGCTTCACCTTCCAGAAGCTTAAGAATATCGTCGTTAAAACGCTCTACCTGTAGAGATTCAAGACATTCAAAATCCTGCCTTCCGTCCTCACCTATAGGTATATCTGCTCTGCATCTGTAATAATCGTCAAGAGAAATGATCTCCGGCGAAAGTCCCAGCACCTTAAGCTGTATACCGAGCCTGTTTGAAAATGTGGTCTTGCCTGAGGAAGAAGGACCTGCAATAAGTACTATTCTTTTGCCTTTGCTGAAAATTTCATCGGCAATGTTGGCGATCTTCTTTTCCTGCAAAGCTTCTGATATGAGTATTATTTCTTTGAGCCTGCCATGACATATAAGGTCGTTCAATGCACCAGCTGAAGATACCTCAAGTATCCTTGACCAATTTGTGTACTCTGCATATATCTGCGTAAGCTTGGGATATGCTTTGTATTCGTTTATCACACCTTCTTCTTTCCTGCTTTCAAACTGGAGTACAAAGCCATCGCTGTGCATATGCAGATCAAAGGTCCTTATGTACCCGGTCTGGGGGACCATTGTGCCATAGAGATAATCGTAATAATTATTCATTTTGTATATTGTAACATTAAGGGACTTTACATATTTAAGAGCCTTTTTTCTGTGCTCAAGACCGTATTTTTCAAATATCTCAATTGCTTCACCGACAGGAACATTCAGCTTTTCGATAGTATAATTTCGATCGACTATATTGCGCATTTCTTTTTTTATATCGGAAAGAAGTTTTTCCGTTATTTCCGTATTGCTGATATGGCAAAAATAATTATTATTTATAGTGTGTTCGACCCATACCGCCTTATCCTTTCCCACGACCTTTGCCACAGCAGCAAGCATTATAAAAGCGCAGCTTCTCTGATATGTCCTGTTGCCAAATTCAGAGCTTATATCGAGAAATTCTATTGAACAATCGGAATCTATTACATAATTCAGATCCCTTTCTACATTATCGACCTTTGCAAGAAGTATTCTTTTGCTTTTATCTCCGGCGTATTCCTTGCTCAACTCCATAACAGAGGTATGGGAGTCTGCGTCTGTATATGTGTCGTTATTTATAATATGAACCTTATAGTGCTCCATAAATCTTTCCCCCTTCTATATTTCCATAAGAGTCTGACCGTTTACTTCTGAGGCTATTACATCGAGCTGAGAAAATTTCTTTCTGATATATTTGCAAATTTCAGGTACGGCTATTACCTCTGTGAGATAATGGGTACCGTCTATAATACAAATTCCCAGATCTTCTGCGGTCTGTGCGTCATGATAACCTATATCTCCGCTTATATATGCATCGCATTCTTTTTCAACAGCCAAACTGAGAAAATCCATATCGCAGGCTTTGCCTGTACATAGACCTATTTTTTTTATGCTCCTGTTCATATCTCCGTTTATTGCCAAACTGTTTGCTTTAAGCTTTTTCTTTACAAAAAGGACAAATTCTTTAAATGTCATTTCGTTTTTAAGATAACCTGTTTTGCCTAAAAAGGTATTTTCTCCTGTGGGTAAAAGCCCTTCAATATTTTCAAGTTCCAGAAGCTCTGCCAGAACGGTATTTGTACCGCCTTCCGCAATATCCAGATTTGTATGTGCGGAATATACGGCTATATCATTTTTGACGGCTTTTACTATTCTGCGAGAAATCGGGATATTATAATCAAGGCTCTTAATCCCCTTAAAAATAAAGGGGTGGTGTGTGATTATAAGGTTAGCACCCTTTTCCACAGCCTCGTCTATTACCTTGTCACGGCAGTCAAGGGCTACAAGTATCTTGGTCACATTTTCGTTTTCATCGCCTACCATAAGCCCTACGTTATCCCAGCTTTCGGCAAGGGTCTTAGGCGCAAGCTTTTCTATATGCTCTATTATGTCCTTTATCTTTACAGACATTTTAATACCTCCTCGTATAATTTTGAAAGCTCAGTCAACTCATTGTATTTTGCATTGTCGGTTTTGCCGTTGTTTTCGATTTTTTTAAGTATACCGCATATTTTATTGTATTCTGTTTCCGCAAATTCCTTGAGTACTTGTGATCTTTTCTCAATAAGAATCCTGCCGAAATAATTTTCCAAAGGGCTGTAGCTTTCCTTTCCTTTTACGGCGCTCATTGCTGTGTAGAATTTCCCTTTTTCCTTTATCATATTTTCATTTTCTATTTTAAAGCCTATGGAATGTATATACTGCCTTAACTTGTCAATGTTCCTCTGGGGCTGTAATATGAGCTGAGAAGCGTTCTGCACAGCATTTTCATTGGTTTTGAGAATATCTATGGAAAGAAGTCCTCCTGTACCGGCAATAATTATACAATCTATCTTTTCATCGGAAGCTATGATCTCAAGACCGTTCCCGCATCTTACGTCGATTTTGTTATCCATACCGTACAGCAACACATTCTGTCTTGCCTTGTCGCATGAGCCTATACTTATATCGGAAGCTATGGCTCTGTCTGCAATATTGTTTTTAATAAGATATATCGGTATATAGCTGTGATCTGTGCCAATGTCTGCCAATGTATGGCATTTTTGCACCATTGACGCAACCATATGAAGTCTGTCGGTAAGCATATTATCACCTTAAAAATATAAGGCTGTCAAAGACAGCCTTATTAGTAATCCTACAAGTAATCCTTAAGCTTTTTGCTTCTGCTGGGATGCCTTAGCTTTCTGAGAGCCTTAGCCTCTATCTGTCTTATTCGCTCTCTTGTGACCTCGAACTGAGATCCGACCTCCTCAAGAGTTCTTGCCTTTCCGTCCTTAAGTCCAAACCTTAGCTTGAGCACTTCTCTTTCTCTTTCCGTAAGAGTGTTAAGTACCTGGTCAAGCTGTGTTTTGAGGAGAGAAAATGCTGCCGCATCGGCAGGTGCGGGAATATCCTCGTCCGGTATAAAATCACCTAAGTGACTGTCCTCCTCCTCACCTATAGGTGTTTCAAGGGAAACAGGCTCTTGTGCGATTTTTCTTATTTCTCTTACCTTTTCAACAGGAAGCTGCATTTCTCTTGCAAGCTCATCATCGGTAGGCTCTCTGCCCTTTTCCTGCAAAAGCTGTCTGGAAACT
>CANQBT010000097.1 GCA_947589405.1 uncultured Clostridia bacterium
CCTTTGCTTCTATTTCCGCACCAAGCTTTTGAGCTGCTTCAAGCTCTGCCTGAGCCTTAGCTGCTTCATCAGCCTTTTGCTTCTCAAGCTTTTTGATATTTGCGGGAGTGGCTTCAACCGCAAAATTCTTTGGTATAAGAAAATTTTTCGCATAGCCGTCGCTTGCATTTATTGTCTGATCCTTTTTGCCTACTCCCTTTATATCTGTCAATAATATTACTTTCATTTAATTATTCTCCTCAATATACATTTCTATGTTTTCCTTTAAAATGCCAATGGCTTCGCTTACCGTAACGTTTTTAAGCTGGGCTGCGGCTCCTGCCTGATGACCTCCTCCGCCCATCTTTTCCATAAGCTTCTGTACGTTTATCTTTCCTAAGCTTCTTGCGCTTATATGAACTGCTCCTTCGCTTTCGCAAAGTACAAAACTTGCTTCTATGCCTTCAAGATTCAGAAGCTCATCAGCTGTCTGCGCAATAAGCAATACAGGATTGTCTACCTCTTGGTGAAGTACTGAAAGCGCCATATTGCCATACATTATTTCTGCACCCCTGACCGTGTCCGAACGTGCAAGATATTCGCCTATGGAGTTTTTGAAAAGTCGTCTGACCGACATGGTATCGGCGCCGTTCTTCTTAAGATATGCCGCTGCTTCAAAGGTCTTTATGCCTGTTTTAAAGGCAAAATTTTTTGTATCTACTGTAATGCCTGCCAAAAGTCCTTCTATCTCTGTTCTTGTTAATCTTATGCCCTTTATATACATAAGCATTTCCGTGACCATCTCAGATGTAGAGGAAGCATATGACTCATGATAGGTAAGAGCACAGCCTTCTATTGCATCTGCACATTTTCTGTGGTGGTCGAACAGAACAAGCTTTTTTGTCCTGTCAATAAGCTCAGGACATTCTGTAAGCTCAGCTCTGTGTGTATCCACTACAATTACAAGAGTCCTGCGTCTTAATATGCTCTGAGCAGTTTCGCTGTCTATGAATACATCTTCATACCTTCCGTCCTGACAAAGTCTGTCATACAGATTTTTAATTGAGCTTGTGACCTTATTAAGCACGATATGGCATTTTTTGTCATAGAATCTGGATATGGCAAATATGCCGGCAGCAGAGCCAAGCGAATCCAAGTCGGGATTTTTATGTCCCATAACTATTACGTCTGACGCTGAAAGAATAAGCTCAACAAGGCCCGATGCTTTTACTCTTGCCCTTACTTTGGAATTACGGCTCACTTCGTTGCCGTCGCCGCCTAAGAAGGTATATCTTTCCTCATCTTCCTTAATAACTATCTGGTTGCCGCCTCTGCTCAGCGCCAGATCAAGAGCGCCTCTTGCAAAATCCATATCCTCGTTTACAGTTTTGCCGTTCATTCCTATACCTATGCTGAGGGTTGCAGGAGTTTTGTTACCCATTTCGATCTTTCCGATCTGTTCGGATATGGAAAACTTGTTTTCCTTAAGCACAGGGAACATATCTTTATTCATCACAAAAAGAAATTTGTCCTTCTCGAACTTTCTGAGAAGCCCTCCGTAATTATTGAAATAATCGTTTATCTTTCTTTCTATAATTGCCATAAAGTGAGGAAGGCGCACTTCGTCCATATCCTCCTGTATCTCAATATAATTATCGAGAACAAGTATGCCTACAAGTATATTGCTGGCTATCTGACCTGCATTGTTTATATATGGATTTTCAATAAAGAAAACGTTGTAGCCCGTGCTGCTTTTTGAAGTATATAGCTCATAATATTTATCCCCTATAAGAGCCCTTTGACGAGCATTGTCAATGCTGTATTCAGGCATAAGGTCCTTTATAGAGGTATATTTGCCAATATCCTTTACCCAAGCTTTATACAGGCTGTTGCTGCCTACGATATTCAGTTCAAAATCCAGCATAACAAACGGAAAAGGTATTGTAATTGCGTCATTATTTTCTTTCATTTTCAATTCCTCTCATGCTCCCCATAATTTATAAATATAAGTATACCACAATAGATCTATTTTTGCAATCTGTTATCCCTCACATCATAGCAGCCAAGATTTTTGCAGAAGGAGCTTTTCCTCTCTATAAGTTTAATAGCGTCTTCTATATCCTTAGAATTATTGTTTACGTCCAGATCTATAAGGAAAACATATTCCATCGGTCTGTTTCTCATGGGTCTTGAAGCTATTTTAGACATATTTATATCGAATATTGAAAAAATATCCAGTATTTTGTAAAGAGCGCCGGGCTCATCGTTTGTAGAAAAACAGATGGTCACCTTTTCTTTTACATAGTCCATGTTTTTGCTTTTGGATACTCTTACGAACTGGGTAAAATTATTATCTGTATTCTGTATGCCTTCCGCCAGAACATTAAGACCGTAAAGCTCTGCTGCCGCTGCCGCTCCTATCCCTGCTATCTTTTCGTCTGACTCCGATACCTTCCTTACTGCTTCCGCCGTAGAGCTTTCCGTTATAATATCGGCCTGAGGGAGATATTTTTCAATAAAATCCCTGCATTGTGGAATGGCATGGGGGTGTGACAAAACGTGGGTTATTTCATTGAGGGCAGTATCATTTTTAGCTATTAGACATTGCCTTATAGGAAGAATAAGAAGCTCCTGTATGTACAGCTCCACATCAAAAATAAGGCAGTCAGCGGTACCGTTTACAACGCCCTCTATTGAATTTTCCACAGGAACAACTGCCTCATCGGCTTCACCCTTTTCAACTGCAATAAGAGCCTCGTAAAAGCTGTGATATGGAATAAAATTACTTCCTTTTCCAAGAATTTTAGCAGCCATTTCGGTAAACGTACCTCTTGGTCCCAGATATGCAACATTCATAATACTATCTCCCATTTTTAAATATTTATAGTCATTATACAGCAAAACCATAAAAAAGTACAGTAAAAAATGTAAATTTATTTACCTCTTAATTTAAATATGCTATAATTAACAGCGAGGTGCTTTTAAATGACTAAAATAGAAAATATAAACAGGGCAGAAGCCCTTAGATACATGGGATATAAAAAAGGTATGGAAATAAGCGGAATGGGCCCGCTTATCGATAAATGTGAAGAAGAGCTTATCAATACGATAATTCCACGTTACTGCTTTAGGATATTTGAGATAGAGCCGTATCATAGATTTGTCAGGCTTATAAATTGCAGCCTTGAGCTTAAGGGAAAGGATATATCAGCGCACTTAAAGGACTGCGGTAAGGCGATCGTTCTGGCAGCCACTCTTTCCTCCCATACGGATAAGCTTATCAACAAATATAAAATAAGTGATATGACATCAGCTTTTATATTGGATTGCTTGGCAAGCGCCGCCATAGAGCAGATATGTGACATAGCTGAGAAAGAAATACTGGCATCAGTAGGAACTGACAATGCAACATGGCGATTCTCACCGGGATACGGAGATCTTCCTATAGAGCAGCAAAGGGATATTATAAATTGTCTTAATGCGGAAAAGCTTATAGGCCTTACCGTTACAGACAGTAATATACTGATACCGAGAAAGTCTGTTACTGCGGTCATAGGTGTATCGGAAAAGGAAATACCCAAAGGGAAAAAAGGCTGCTCCATATGCAGTATGTCAGATACGTGTCAATACAGAAAAAGAGGTGAACATTGTGGAGCTTGATACTTTATTGAAAAAAAATTATATAATACTTGACGGTGCAATGGGAACAATGCTTCAATCTCAGGGGCTTGAGGCCGGTGACATTCCCGAGCTGCTGAGTATTACAGAGCCTGAAAAAATAATAAATATACACAAAAGCTATATTGAAGCAGGCAGCAATATAATATACGCCAATACCTTCGGCGCCAACAGATATAAGCTGGAAGCATGTAAATATAGTGTATCGGAAATAGTAAAAGCAGCCGTGAGCAATGCAAAAAAAGCCTGTGAGGGAACAGATACCCTTACGGCTCTTGACATAGGACCTATAGGTCAGCTTCTGGAGCCTACGGGAAATCTTAAATTTGAAGAAGCCTACGATATATTCAAGGAAATTATCGTTTCAGGCAAAGATGCCGATATTATTGTTTTTGAAACAATGACCGACCTCTATGAGGTAAAGGCAGGACTGCTGGCAGCAAAGGAAAATTCTGACAAGCCAATAATAGTTACAATGACATTTGAGGAAAACATGAGAACGTTTACAGGCTGTTCTCTGTCCTCTATGGCTATTACGCTGGAGGGCTTAGGCGCCGACGCCATAGGCGTAAACTGTTCTCTGGGTCCAAGAGAGCTTTATCCCATTATAGAGGAAATGAGCAGGTGGACAAATCTTCCTATAGTAATAAAACCCAATGCCGGACTTCCCGATCCCATTACAAACAAATACAGCATAACCCCTGTCGAATTTGCTCAATGCATAGGCAAGCTGAACAAATTCGGTATAAAGTATGTAGGCGGCTGCTGCGGTACGGACCCTGATTTCATAAGAGAAACGGTAAAGGTATTGGACACTCTTAAGCCTGTTGTAAATAAAAAAGAAATACCCTCAGCTATATGCTCTTCGGTAAAAACCGTTACCGTAGATATGCCAAGAATAATAGGAGAAAGAATAAATCCCACAGGCAAAAAGCTTTTCAAGGAAGCCCTTAAAAACAAGGATATAGATTATATACTGGGACAGGCTATAGAGCAAGTACAAGGCGGCGCAGAAATACTTGATGTAAATGTAGGTCTGCCCGATATAGATGAAAAAGAAATGATGGTAACAGCCATAAAGGCTATACAGTCAGTCACAGACGTACCTCTTCAGATAGATTCTACTATCCCTGAGGTACTGGAAGCAGCCCTCAGAGTGTATAACGGCAAGCCTATTGTGAATTCTGTAAACGGTGAGGAAGAAAGTCTTGCCAATGTACTCCCTCTTGTTAAAAAATACGGCGCTGCCGTTGTGGGACTTACTCTTGACAGCAACGGAATACCTCCTAAGGCTGAAAAGAGAATAGAAATAGCCGAAAAAATAATGAAAAGAGCCTTAGCGGAGGGCATACCCAAAAGGGATATTTATATAGACTGTCTTACCCTTACCGCATCGGCAGAGCAAGCGGCAGTTATAGAAACACTTAAGGCTGTTGAAGAAGTAAAAAACGGACTGGGGCTTCATACTGTGCTTGGCGTTTCAAATATATCCTTTGGTCTGCCAAACAGAACGCTTATAAACTCCTGTTTCCTTACAATGGCGCTTACAAAGGGGCTTGATCTGCCTATTATCAATCCGAATACAGAGGCTATGACAGGAGCAGTAAGGGCGTACAGGCTTCTGGCAAATCACGATGTAAATTCAGCCGAGTTTATCGATACCTATGGCAGCATAAGCTCTGAACCGATCCAAAAAGCATCTGCCGAGCATACCCTTGAATATGCCATAGAAAAAGGACTTAAAAGCGAAGCAAAAGCAATAACTTCAAAGCTTCTTGAAACAATGGAGCCTATGGAGGTCATAAATGAGATAGTAATACCGTCTCTTGACAAGGCAGGAAACGAATTTGAAAAAGGCAGGATATTTCTCCCTCAGCTTATTCTTTCTGCCGGCGTGGCTCAGGAAGCCTTTGATGAAATAAAGAAGAAAATCGCCAAAACCGATGAAAAAACAATAAGCAAAGGAAAAATCGTTATTGCCACAGTAAAGGGAGATATTCACGACATTGGCAAGAATATTGTAAAGGTCCTTCTTGAAAACTACGGTTATACCGTTATAGATCTGGGCAAAGATGTGGAATATGAAAGGGTAGTAAATGCAGTAAGAGAAAATAACTGCCGACTTGTGGGATTAAGCGCCCTTATGACTACGACACTTGGCGCTATGGCAGATACCATAAAGCTTATAAGAGAAAACGGACTTGACTGTAAAATAATGGTGGGTGGAGCCGTGCTCACTCCCGATTATGCCAAAAGAATAGGCGCAGATTATTACAGCAAGGATGCAAAACAGTCTGTGGATATAGCCAAAAAGGTTCTGGGATAAGACTAAAAAAAGCAGTATTCCGATGATATTATATATAAGGCTCATAAAACAGCCCATATATAATATCATTAAATTCGGTTTACTGCTTTTTTATCTGTATTGTTTTTCATGGGTATACAGCGTTCTGTCGTTTCCGACTATAGCCGTACCTACTCCATGTATAGTAAAGAACTCCAGCAGAACACTATGCTCTACGGAACCATCTACGATATGTGCTCTGTGTACGCCATGCTCGACTGCGTCTATAGCGCATTTTATCTTATTGTAATTACCTATGCTCATAGACTTGTTTTCGATCAGCTTTTCAGCTTCCTCAACCGTTATCATAGACTGAGGAAGGCTGTTGTATACATCATCGTTTCTTGCAAGGAAAAGAAGCTTTTCGGCGCCTATTGCTTTGGCAACAGCCCCTGCAACATCATCTGCCTTAAGATTATAGCTTTCAAAGTCATCGCTTATGCCTATAGATGAAATAACAGGTATAAAATCCCTATCCATGAGGTCAAGTATAAGCTCTGTGTTTATTTTCTCAATTTCTCCGAAATAGCCTATATCTTCGCCTTCAACTATTTTCTTGGATACCTTTATGGTGCCGCTGTCCTTGCCGCATATGCCTACTGCCTTGCAGCCGTTTTTTTCTATAAGCTGAACAATGTCCTTATTTATTTTGCCAAGCACCATTTCCACGATCTCCATTGTCTGTTCGTCTGTGACTCTGTTGCCGCCTATATATTCAATGTCCTTGCCTATAGCCTTGAGCCATTTATTTATTTCATCACTTCCGCTGTGTACTATAACAGGCTCCATGCCAATAAGCTTCAGAAGAACTATGTCCTGCATAACGCTTTCTGCGACCTGCTTGTCGCCCAATACCTTGCTTCCGTATTTAATAACTATTCTCTTGTTGTGGAAATCTCTTATATAGGGCAGAGCCTCCGTAAGAAGCTGCGCCTTTTCCACAACCTTTTCCAAATCACTCATAATAGCCTCCTAAGGGAGAAGATACCCCTTTTCAACACAATCGTTAAGCAGATCAAACACAAATTGCCTTACTCTCTCGTCTATATTCCTTGTTTTCCATTTGCCCTTTTCTATCACCTGTGAAATATGGATATTATTTTCCTTCCATTTTTCGCCCTTGCTTCTGTAATTAAGTATAATGGGCTGAAGTCTGTCGCAGGCATTGGCAAACTGAGCTTCAACAGTATTGCCTTCGTCAAATTCATACCAGAGAGCCTTAAGCTCATCGCCCTGCTCTCCAAGAGCCTTATACAATCTATCTGCCGCCTGTTCCTCTCTCTGTCTTTTATCGGAATTGGCTTTTTCGTCATAGAGGTACGTATCTCCTGCATATATCTCCACAAGGTCATGGATAAGAAGCATTTTTATACACTTATATATATCTGTTCCCTCAGGTGCATATTCCCGAAGAATAAGAGCGTACATACAGATATGCCAGCTGTGTTCGGCATCGTTTTCACGACGCCATACATCCTTGTCCTTAAGTAGGGACTGTCTGTATATTTTCTTCATATCTTCAATTTTAACAAGGAAATCCATTTGTGTTTTTAATCTGTCCATATTACTTATTGAGAAGCTTTATTGTCCTGTCTACAACATTGTCAACTGTAAAGCCATAGTGCTTGAAAAGTACTGAGAAGGGTCCTGAAGTACCGAATTCTGTCATACCTATAATATCGCCTTCAAAGCCTGTGTATCTGTACCACGCCATATCAAAGGAAGCCTCTACAACTATTCTCTTTCTTACGCTTGGGGGAATAACGGTATCCTTATATTCCTGACTCTGCTTTTCAAAGACCTCTACGCAAGGCATACTTACTACCTGTGCGGATATGCCTTTTTCTTTAAGAACATCATATGCGTCATATACAAGGCTTACCTCTGAACCTGTAGCTATAAGTATAACATCGGGAGTTTCCTTATAGGATTCCCTTATGATATATCCGCCCTTAAGCGCTCTTCTTCCGTCAATGTGTATATTTTTTGTGACCTGTCTTGTAAATACAAGCGCTGAGGGCGTTGTCTTGTCCGTAACAGCAGTATACCACGCCGCAGCGCTTTCATTTACATCACAGGGACGCCATACGTTGAAATTAGGCGTACTTCTGTAGGCAGAAAGCTGCTCTATAGGCTGATGTGTAGGACCGTCTTCGCCTACGCCTATACTGTCGTGAGTAAGTATACTTA
>CANQBT010000098.1 GCA_947589405.1 uncultured Clostridia bacterium
GGCTTACGGTCCCCCATATATGGCTAAAGTCAGGATTTTGTATAGCTGCTCTTGCTATAAGGGACATATCGTAGCAGTTAGTATAGTGATCGGGATCGTGAAAGCCGTGTGGATTTGCAAAATGAGTGTCCGTACATCCCAGCTCCTTTGCCTTTGCATTCATTTTTTCAACAAAGGCGGGGATATTGCCGCTGAGATGTTCTGCAACAGCACCGCATACTTCATTGGCGGATTCCAGCATAATGGCGTATATACCGTCCTCAAATGAGATCTCCTCACCGGGAATAAGTCCTATGCTGCTTCCTCCTTCTCCCATAGTATCTACTGCATTCTGTGATATTGTGAGAGTATCGTCAAAATTGCCTTCCTCGCAGGCAATATAGCCTGTGAGTATTTTTGTAATGCTGGCGGGATAAAGTCTTTCCTTTGAATTTTTTTCGTATATAACTATGCCTGTATCTGCGTCTACAAGTATACAGGCTCTTGAGCCTATTTCCAGTTGTTTTGAGGCTTCCGCATAATTATTTATTACAGAAGGAGCTTCTGAAACAGGTTCGGTTGGGGCTTCTGAAACAGGCTCTGCAAAAATGTCTGAAAAAAATATTGTGAAACAGGTAACAAATGTGATAATATTAAAGAGGATAAATTTATGTTTCATATAATGACACTCCTGACAATGAAGGGATTAAATCAATTATTATGATAACATAATTATTATCTATATTCAAGTTAAAATTTGTCGTAACAGGGAGATGAAGCGTGTAATGAAAAGGAAAATATATTTTTTTGTTGTATTTGCGGCATTTATAGCCTTTGGCACATGGTATTTTGTTAATTTCCATGATATTATGAACAGGCATAAGAGCGGAGATGAAGGCGATATTGCGTCAAATGAGAAAAATATTTCAGATAATGGTAAGTATAGTATTGACAAAAACCCAATTTCGTCGGAAAATAATAAAGAAGGCACATATGCCGATGAAAGGATAGATCTTAATACCGCCGATGAAGCCGAGCTTTCCTCTCTGGAGGGGATCGGCGCTAAAAAAGCGGGAGACATTATAGATTACAGAAATAAGAACGGCGGCTTTAAAAGTATTGAGGATATTATGAATATCAGCGGTATAGGCGAAAGCACCTTCAATAATATAAAGAATGACATTAAAGTATAGGGGTGTAAAAAATGGCATACAGAATATTAGTGGTAGATGATGAAAAGTTAATAGTAAAGGGTATAAAATTCTCTCTTGAAAAAGAGGATATGGAAATAGACGCCGCCTATGACGGAGAGGAAGCTTATAATCTGGCTAAGTCAAACAGCTATTCTCTTATTTTGCTTGACGTGATGCTTCCCAAAATAGACGGACTTGAGGTATGCCGCATGATAAGGGAATTTTCAGATGTACCTATTATTATGGTGACTGCAAAGGGTGAGGATATAGATAAGATAATGGGTCTTGAATACGGTGCGGACGACTATATCACAAAGCCCTTTAACATACTGGAGCTTAAGGCAAGGATAAAGGCTATACTAAGGCGTAGTGTAAGATCTGCCGCAAAGCAGGAGCCTAAGAGCAATATTATAAAAGCAAGGGATATGGAGATAGACCTTGAAAGCAGGCGCTGCTTTATAAACGGCAGAGAGAAAAATCTTACCGCTAAGGAATTCGATCTTTTGGAGCTTCTTGTAAAGAATCCGGGCAAGGTATATAGCAGAGAAAATCTGCTCAATACCATATGGGGCTATGGCTATCCCGGAGATGCCAGAGCCGTTGACGTCCATGTAAGACGCCTTAGAGAAAAAATAGAAGCAACGCCCAGCGAACCTCAGTATATTCATACCAAGTGGGGAGTTGGTTATTATTTCCAGTAAGTTAAAAAGTCTAAGAAGTATTAAATTTAAAATGCTTGTTACATATTTTGTAATAGGCATAATACCTCTTTTGTTCTATTCCTTCAATCTGAGCCAGACTCTTCAGAATTATTTCGAGGATACCAATGAAAAAGAGGTGCTTTATCAAGCCAATAAAATAGCCGGCTCTATACAGAAGGAGGACTATCTCAGCGATACGAGCAAGCGTGAGATGTTCTGGAACGAGCTTAGCGAAAAGAGCATAGAAGAAAATTTCAGAATAATAGTTGTGGACAGCAACGCCGTAGTAGTGGCGGATACCAATAATACGGCTATAGGACAGATATATATAGTCCCGGAAATACTTGTTGCCCTTGCCGGCAGAGATGAAGCAAACCTAAGACCGAAGGAAGAGGCGGTATATGCTTCAGCCTATATAGAAAACGCCAATTCCCAAAAGATAGGCGCAGTACTGGTCATATCGTCTTTCAGCGATGTGTATCAGCTTATATCGGATCTTTACCGCAAGTGGATATTTATGACCATCATAATAGGTATAATAATAGTTGCCCTTGTGGTATTTATGTCACAGATAATATTCGACCCTCTTAAAAATATACTTGCTACTATAAAGAAAATATCTTCCGGGCAGTTCCATCAAAGAATAGAGCTGAAGGGAAAGAATGAGTTTACAGAGCTTGGCGAAGCGGTCAACACAATGACTCAGCGCCTTGAGGAAGTGGATAAGTCCAGACAGGAATTTGTATCAAATGTATCTCATGAGCTTAAGACTCCTTTAAGCTCTATAAAGGTACTTAGTGAAGCAATACTCCTTCAGGATAATATACCTGCGGAAACATATAAGGAATTTCTTCACGATATAAATTCTGAGGTCGATAGAATGACCGAAATAGTAAACGACCTTCTTGCTCTTGCAAGACTTGAAAATAATGAAAATCAGCTCAATATAGGCAGCGTAGACGTCAATAAGATGCTTAGAGATATTATAAAAAGACTTCAGCCTCTTGCGGAAGCGAAGAATATTGACGTTTCCTTTGAAGCAATGAAGGAGGTCAGCGTTGAAGCAGATGAAGTAAAGCTGAGTCTTGCCATATCCAATCTTGTAGACAACGGCATAAAATATACGCCTGTTGACGGAAATGTAAAGGTTTCCGTAGATGCTGACAGTCAGGATTGCTTTATTACCGTACAGGATTCCGGCATAGGCATAAGCGAGCAGGAGCAAAGCAGGATATTCGAGAGATTTTACAGAGTAGACAAGACCCGTGACAGGGAAACAGGCGGTACGGGCTTGGGTCTTGCCATAACCCATTCCATCATTATGCTGCATAACGGCTCTGTCAAGATAATAAGCGGCGAAGGCGAAGGCGCTACGTTTATAGTACGCATGCCTCTTAAGAGAAATCAGGGCTAAGGAGAGTGTTTATTATGAAAAATATCCGACAAGTATTGATATACGCTGTTCTTGCAGCCATAATAGTTACAGTCGTGGTGCTCATTTTCGTACACACTAAAAATGTTAAGCTGGCAGAGGGTACAGGCACATACAATATGTATTATGTCAACGCAGGTACAAATTCCATAGAAGCGGAGAAAAGAGTTGTGAATCTTGTAAATGACAATACTCTTATGTTCAACTCCGTTGTGGATGAGTATGCAAGCGGACCCAAAAACAGCAATTCAGGGCTTACGCTTCCTCCCGAAATAAAAATAATAGATAAGATGTATATAGACAATACGGCATATATCAACTTGGGAGGGGGCTACAACACTCTTGCCCCCAATCTTAAGGTGCTGTGTACAGGCGCTATTGTATACACTCTTACGGATCTGAGCTTTATAAACAACGTGTGCATAAGCGTAGAGGGCGTTCCTGTTACAGACAGCAGCGGAGAAGCCTTTGTAATGAACAGGGAAAATGTAAAAAATAATCCGGCAATAGATCCCGAAAAGACTAACCGCCAGACTGTAAAGCTGTACTTTGCCGACAATTCAGGCAAGCTTATGGCGGAAGAAAGAATGATCGAGGTAAAGCAAAGCCTTACTCTTGAAAACCAGATAGTAGAGCAGCTTATTGCAGGACCTGAAAGAAGTACTCTTTCGCCTACGATACCACCCTCTACACGCATAAAGGATATTAAGACAGAGGAAGGCATATGCTATGTCAATCTGACTCAGGCTTTTATTAGAAATACATCTCCCTCTACAGAAAAGATAACTATATATTCAATAGTCAATTCCCTTACCGAGCTTGATAATGTAAACAAGGTACAGTTTCTTATAGAGGGCGAAAAGCTGAATGAATATGGCGGAGATATAGATTTCAGCAAGCCTTTTGACAGAGATGAATCATTAATAAGATAGTACTATGAAAAGACCTGTAGTTTTTATACTTTTATTTCTTATATATGGAATAATAGGAGGACAGCACCTATGGGGAATTGAAGGTGTTGTCCTTTTTATTCTTGTGGGACTGGCATTTGCCCTTATTATACGCAAGATCTATAGTCTTGAAAGTGCGGTGCTTCTTGTTACGGTAGCTTTTATCGGCTTCATTTTGGGCTTTTATTCCGTAAGCTATACCAATGATGAAATAGACGCTCTTGCAGATACCGATGCGAAGCCTTATATGAGCTGCGTTGTTACGGATATAACGGGAAGATATGACTATTACAGCCGATATACCGTAAAGCTCAGATATATGAGATACAAGGGCAAGACATATAATGAGGATATAAGGCTAATGCTTATTACTCCGTCGGATATTGAGCCGGGAGATATAGTTTCCGTAATGGCGAAAATAGAGCATGGTCAGAATGAATTTAACGAAAAGTACAGAATGCTCAGCAGACATATAGAATACAAGGTATGGGGAGATGCCTTTGTAACAGGTCATGAAAACAGTATAAATACATATATGTACGGCATAAGGGAGAAAACGGCTAAGGTATACGATGCCGTAATGCCCGAAACGGAAGCGGGTATTCTTAAGGCAATAATACTGGGCGACAGACTGGATATAGATGACGATGTATACGAGCTTTTCAAAAGCGCAGGCATTGTGCATATAATAGCAATATCGGGTCTGCATATCTCCATATTTGCAGCTATCCTTATGGTCCTCATAGGTTTTATGGGCAAAAGAACTGCCAATATATGCACTCTTGTTATGCTCTTTGTCTATGCTGTGTTTACAGGCGGTTCTCCTTCTGTGGTAAGAGCCGTTATAATGATGTATGTCTTTATAATAGGCAGTATGCTGGGACGGGATTATGATATTATAAGCTCCTGTTCTCTTGCCTGTATGATACTTCTGATATACAGCCCATGCTATATTTATGACGCAGGCTTTCAGTATTCTTTTACGGCTGTCTATGCTATAGGCATTGCAGACGATATTCTGCGCAGATCCAATATCGAAAATAAATACACAAGGGCATTTGCGGTTTCTCTGTTTGTATGCTTTTGCGTAAAGCCAATAACCCTTTATTATTTTGGATATATTAATTTTGTAGATGTTATTCCGAATATAATAGTAGTTTCACTTATGGGAATACTTGTGTTCTTCGGCGGTATGACCTCTTTGGTCGGTCTTATTTCCGTAAGAGCGGGAATTTTTATATCGGGTCTGCCTTATGCACTTTTAAAGGGCATAGAAAAGCTGAGCCAATTAAGTCTTGGACTTCCGTTTTCCAATATAGAAGGGCATATAGGCGGCGCTGTCGTTGCCGCAATATACATTCTTATAATAATAGCATATCTGTATATTATGAATAAAGAAACCGTGTCCGTCGGAGGTGATTTTGTTGAAAGAACTGGATAAGGACATAAGATCCAAAAAATTCAAAAGGGCATATCTGATTTTTGGCGATGAGCGCTATCTTGTCAATTCCTATAAGGAAAAGCTGTGCTCTGCAATAGTCGACAAAAGCACAGAGCTTATGAATTTAAATATATACGATGGACAAAATATAGCCGTAGAGGACATTATTGCTCAGGCAAATACTTCTCCGTTTTTCAGCGATCACAGACTGATAGTCATATCCGATTCGGGACTATTCAAGGAAGGACGCAAGGAGGATACATCGGCAATGGCAAGGGCTGTTGAAAATTGCAGCGAAGAGTGCGTATTTCTTTTTTATAATGAAAAGGTGGATAAAAGAAATGCTCTTTATAAGGCTGTGAAGAAATTCGGCTACTGCTGTGAGATAAATGAACTCAGAGAAAAAGAGCTCAGTCAATGGATAACAGATTATTCAAAGGGCCGTCTTAAGGGTGCAGATGCTTCATACTTTGTACGAAATGTCGGCACAAGTCTTGAAAGACTTACAAAGGAATATGACAAGCTTGAGGCTTATGTGGGAAACGGCGCTATCAAAAGGGAATACATAGACATTGCGTGCAGCAAATCCGATGAAATGAATGTGTTTGAAATGGTAGACGCTATAGGGAATAAAAAGCCTGAAAAGGCTCTTAATATATATAACAATATGCTTTTTGCCAAAAACGAACCTATTGCGATAATGGGTATGATAGCAAGACAATTCAGGCTGATACTCAAGTGCAAATATCTTTATATGCAGAGAAAATATAATTACAGACAGATAGCGGCAGAGCTTAAAATGAATGAATTTGTTGCAAAAAAATGCACAGAACAAGCTAAGAATTTCAAACTCTCAACTCTTATGTCGGCGATCGAAAGCTGTGCAAAATGCGACAGCGATTTCAGACAGGGGCTTGTGGACGCAAGACTTGGCGTAGAGCTTATTATAATCAAGTATTCAAGATAGGAGGTATACTATGCTTTTGGATATAATGAAAAACAGAAGAAGCGTAAGAAAATACAACGGCGAGCACATAGCCGATGAAAAAATAGATATGGTGCTTAAAGCAGGTCTGCTCTCTGCTTCAAGTCGTGGCAAAAGGTCATGGGAATTTATAGTTGTAAGGAATCAGACTATGCTTGACAAAATGTCTGAATGCAGACAAGGCTCGGCTCTTATGCTGAAGGACGCAGATGCTGCCATTGTTGTGCTTGGAAACAGTAAATTGACTGACGTGTGGACAGAAGACTGCTCTATCGCCATGTCCAATATGCATATTATGGCAGACAGCATAGGTCTGGGCAGCTGTTGGATACAAGGGCGTCTCAGAGAAGCTGCCGACGGCAGAAGTACGGAGGAGTACCTCAGAGAACTTCTTGGCTTCCCTGAAAATATGCGCCTTGAAGCTGTGCTTTCTTTAGGTATGCCAAAGGATAAGCCCACTCCCCATAGTGAAAATGAACTGTGTTGGGATAAGGTGCATAATGAACGCTATTAATGACATGATGGAGCATTACATTATAATCGATGTACCTTAATATAGGGAGTGACTTCTTATGACTTTGTTTT
This sequence comes from uncultured Clostridia bacterium, assembly GCA_947589405.1. GTDB lineage: Bacteria > Bacillota > Clostridia > Lachnospirales > CAG-274 > CANPXH01. The sequence continues at coordinate 7,267 of CANQBT010000098.1, forward strand.
TGTCGGACCAATATGCATTCGGTAAGGGGCTATTATAGGTATATGTTATTTATTAAACTTTTCAATATCCTTTTCGTCTATATAAATAGATACCTCTCCGCATTTAAGACAAACCGCTGCCTTTGGATAAACGGCTTTGAAGCTCAGTCCCTTGCTGCGTATTACATTACCGCCTGGACCTGTGAATGTAAAGCCCTCCGTCATTTCCGCTCCGCATCTTAAACATCTTCTCATAATTATATCTCCTTTCATTATATTTTTTATATTTCAAATAGAATCTTATATTTAGCCTCCCCTAGCCCATAGGGCGTCGGAGGGGAGGAGGCAACCGCAAGACTGACATCTTATATTTAGCCTCCCCTAGCCCGTAGGGCGTCGGAGGGGAGGTGGCAGCTGTTAGACTGACATCTTATATTTAGCCTCCCCTAGCCCATAGGGCGTCGGAGGGGAGGTGGCAGCCGTTAGGCTGACATCTTATATTTAGCCTCCCCTAGCCCATAGGGCGTCGGAGGGGAGGAGGCAACCGCAAGACTGACATCTTATATTTA
>CANQBT010000099.1 GCA_947589405.1 uncultured Clostridia bacterium
AACTTAAAAAATGAGCGTTATATACACAGAAGGCGTCCCTTCAGAGAAGGGAAGCTGTCAGTCACGTCAAAAATTTTGCTCTAAGATGTTTTTGAACGTGACTGACTGAAGGGTCGATTTACCTCTCCGTCAGTCCTTCGGACTGCCACTTTTCAGCACTTTGCCTACGGCAAAGCCGACAGCTCTCTCCCAAGCCGTCCCTCTCTGACGGAAGGGTCGTTCTAAAGTGATAAACAATATCGATATTTTGCAAAAACAAAAATCTATAAACCAAACAAGAGCTGTCCCATTAATTTTCGTTTTTATAACAGAGCTTAATGGGGCGGCTCTTGTTTTTTGTATATGACGGTATATGAGATATTATTACCGCTTCCTTCCTATGTACTTCCATAACATCTGTCAATAGCATATTTCATATAAGTATATCAATATAAATAGTTAGAGGTGATTTTATGGCAGAACAGGGAAAGAGAATATCATGCATAACGGTAGGCGGGAAAAATGTGGGAGATCTTACAGGGAAGGGCGTAGTAGTGGGAATAATCGATTCGGGAATAGACTATAAACACAGGGAATTCAATGGACGCATTCTTTACATATGGGATATGGCTAAAGACAGAGTATATACAAAAGAGGAAATAGACGGAGGAGATATAGGTGAAACAGATACAAACGGTCATGGTACCGCTGTTGCGGGAATAGCCTGCGGCAATAGGGGCGTAGCCTATGAAAGCTCAATAATAGCCGTTGCCATAAGGCGTAATTCTCAGGAGGATATTATGAAGGGCATAGAGTTTATAGCCGAAAAGAGCAGAGAGCTTGGTATGCCCTCAGTAATAAATATTTCATATGGCACAAATTCAGGCTCTCATAACGGTCAGTCCTTTTTTGAACAATATATTGACAGGATCTCACAGGAGTATGAAACTGTTATAGTGGTCTCCTCAGGTAATGAAGGAGATAAGGCGCATCATTACAGAGGACAGGGCAACAGCGTTGTTGAGTTCAATATAGGCAACAGTCTTTCTTCAATACATATGGAGCTGTGGAAGAGCTTTGCCGACAGCTATAATTACGAAATAATATCGCCGAACGGAAACACAGGGGGAGTGTTTGAGGAAAACAGCAAAGCATCTGAATTTATACTTCAGGAAACTCAGGTCACCATTACAGTAAATGACCCAGAGCCTGACAGAGTGGATCAAAGCATATTCATAGATCTGAGAGGAAGGCAATTTGTAACATCGGGTATATGGCGTATAAGGATAAGAGGGGTAAATATAGTTGACGGAAGCTACAATATATGGATGCCTGTAAGCGAGGGAGTTGACGAAAATACAAAATTCTTATCTCCCGAGATACAGACTACACTTACTATCCCTTCTACCGCCTACAGAGCCATTACCGTAGGAGCCTACAACTCTGTCACAGGAGTAACGGCGGCCTTTTCGGGAAGAGGATATACAAGAGAGGTGGAGTATGTAAAGCCGGATATTATAGCGCCCGGAGTCAATATTGAAACGGCAGGATCGGGAGGAGGATATACTACATTTACAGGAACAAGCGCAGCAGCGCCTTTTGTAACGGGAACAGCAGCCCTGCTTATGGAATGGGGAATAGTGAAGGGGAATGATCCCAATATGTATGGAGAAAGGCTTAAGGCATATTTAAGACGATACGCCGCAAGAGATAGGAGCCTTTCATATCCAAACAGCAATACGGGATATGGAAAGCTTTGTTTCAGAAATGTTTATGAAGCCCTTATCCCTGTAAATACTATGGAATTAAATTCCGCCCAAAGCAACGAAATAACTATAATAGTAGATAACAATGAGGTCAATGAGCTTATACTGGAGGAGATGGGGAATCGATTCTGCCGTCTGATATATGGGGATTATATAATCGCATATATTAAACAGAGTGAATATGAAAAAATGCTTTCAAATCCAAATCGTGGCAGAGGTATACGTGCCTATACGCCACTTCTTATGGGAATAATGGATGAGCTTACCGACGAAGCCGACATTACCAGGGTACAGGAGCCTCCTTTGGATCTGAGAGGGAACAGAGTGCTTATAGCCATAATAGATACGGGAATAGATTATGAGGACGAGGCATTCAGATATGAAAACGGTGAAAGCAGAATATATTCCATATGGGTACAGGACGCCGACTATGTTGACGACAGCGGAAATGTATGCTTTGGCAGAGAGTATACTCAGGCTGAAATAACGGCAGGCAATATTGATGTGACAGACGAGGAGGGTCACGGCACAGTATTGGCTAAGACAGTATTAAGGGCGGCTCCAGAAGCAGAGCTTGTTATTGTCAAGCTGAAAAGAGCGGGAGAATATTACAGAAGCCGTGCAGGTATAAACAATGGCGCTATAGCATTTGAGTCCTCAGACGTTATGCTTGGAGTGGATTATGCCATAGAAAAGGCAAGGGAGGCAAGACGGCCCATATCAATACTTCTGGCGCTTGGTACAAACGAGGGAGGTCATGACGGACAGACCTCTCTTGAAAAATATTTGCAGGATATAGGAATAAAGACGGGAGTGTGTATTACAGTTGCGGCAGGAAACGAGGCTCTATCCCAAAGGCATACTTCCTTTGAGATAGGGGAAACAGGCTATTATGATGTAGAAATAAATATAGAAGAAAATGTTGAAACGGTCTCCATGTGGATGTGGAACAATATAATAGACAGAGTGGACGTAGGCATAATACCGCCTATAGGTGAGGATATAGACAGAATAGAAGCACGCAGCAATTTTTTGGGCACGTATTCTCTTCCGCTTATAGGAACAGATGTAACTGTGGAATACAGAATACCCTTTTATCAGACAACAAGTCAGCTGACGATAGTGACAATAAAGCGTCCCATTGGCGGAGTATGGCGAATAAGGGTATACGGCACGTCCATATACTCTCCTATAAACTGCTGGCTCCCTATATCTAATCTTGTATCGGGCGTTACGTTTTTATCTCCCGATATTTATTCTACCGTGACCGTTCCGGGCACTCTCTATGAAGCGATGACTGTAGGCGCCTATGATTACAGAGCAAGAGCAATGGTCCCCACATCGGGAAGAGGACCTACAAGAGATAATGTATTGAAGCCTGAAATAGCAGCACCGTCAACAGGCGCTACAAGTATAAGCGCCGCAGTAACAGCAGGAGCGGCAGCACTTTTACTCCAATGGGGAATAATAAGAGGAAACGATTTCAACATAAATACAGCAACGGTCAAATCCATGCTTATACGTGGTGCCGAAGCTGTGGAGGTGTCTGAAATATATCCCAATAATCTCTGGGGCTTCGGACTGCTCAATCTGTACAGCACATTCAGCAATATATAAAGGGCTGACGATATTAAATACGGAATGATATACGGTAAAACTTTGTCACATTTTGTCGCACTTTTTATGATAGTATTTTTTTCGGGGAGAATATCCCCGAAAAGGAGGTGCTGAAATGCTTAAATTCAGAGTTGTCGGACAGGACCTTACAAGACTTGATGTCACCAGGATAGTTTCCGACTCAAGAAATTATATTTATGCTGAATTTAGATTAATAGATGATGAATGGCGGCATGCTTCAATGGTGACCGCGTCATTTAACAGAGTGGACAAGGAGGACTGCTGCTACAGCATAGAGCTGCAATGCGGCAGCTGTCAGGTGCCCTGGGAGGTGCTTGAGGACGAGGGACTTTTGGAGGTCTCTCTTCAATGCGAAAGCTGTTTCGGCGAAAAATGTATTACAACAAATACTGTGCTTATAAGAATACACAGCTGCGGCAAGAAATGCGGTCTTATCCCCACAAAGGCAAGTCCGGGCATATATCAGGAATTGGTAGGCAGAATGGATAAGGCAGAAAAATTTATAGAAGAAATGATTCCAATAACAATAGAAGAAATTTCAGAATTGTTTTCTGAATAAAAAAGGAGAGATAAAATATGAGTAAATTTTTAGATTTAACAGGCTTGACAGCATTGGTTGAACATCTTGATACAAATATGGATAAAAAGGTAGACAAGGTAAGCGGTAAACAGCTTTCTGAAAACGACTTTACAGACGCCTATAAATCAAAGCTTGACGGAATAGCGGCAGGGGCTACAAAAACTACCGTAGACGGAGAATTGAGCAGCTCAAGTGAAAATCCGGTACAAAACAAGGTGATAAAGGCAGAATTGGACAAAAAGCTCAGCACATCACTTAAGGGTTCTGCCGGAGGCGTTGCCGAATTAGGCGCAGACGGCAAGGTACCGTCATCACAGCTGCCTTCATTTGTAGATGATGTAACAGAGGGCTATTACCATAACAGCAAATTCTGGAAGGAAAGCAGCCACACAACTGCAATAACAGGTCAGAGTGACAAGATATATGTAGACATTTCATCAAACAAGACATACAGATGGTCAGGTACAGCTTACGTAGAGATCTCCGCAAGCCTTGCATTGGGTACTACCTCCTCCACAGCAGGACGTGGTGACTGGACTAAGACTGCATACGACCATTCTCAAAGTTCCCATGCGCCTACAACAGCCGCAACACAGTCGGCAATGGGACTTATGAGTGCGGCAGACAAAACAAAGCTTGACGGCATTACAGTAATAAGCACAGCGGAAATAGACGCATTGTTTGTATAAATACCACAGGAGAGTACAGCGAAAACTGTACTCTTTTTATTGAAATAAATTACAAAATATGATAAAATTATTTTAGTATAAAATCAGGAGGTGTATTTATGGAGGATTTTATTCAGCAAATGATTGATTCGTATTCGGCAGCCCAGCAGCAGACGGTTTTTCTTCCTGTTATAATTGCTATAATTGCAGGACTTCTGATATGCTTTTTCGGTTATAGGTTCATAAGATTGTGGTGCGCTATAATAGGCTTTGCGGCAGGTGCGCTTATTGCCGCTGTAATAGCGGCAGCTATGGGCGCAGATGTTGTACTTATCCCGGCTATCGCCGTTGGACTTATAACGGCGGCGCTTTCATTTGCTTTCTACAAGGCAGGAGTTTTTGTAATAGGCTTTGGTGCGGCGCTCAATGTAGCAAACGGTCTTATGAGCGCATACGGCATTGAAATACAATGGTGGATGATAATAATTGCTCTTGCCGTTGCCGTAGGCATAGGCATGCTTGCGGTAAGGCTCGTAAAGCCTGTTATAATAGTATGCACATCATTAAGCGGAGCCGTTTCGGTAGTTATCAATATTTTAGGACTGTTCCATGTTACCAACTGGGTAGTTATTTTCGTAGTTTCGGGCATACTGGCTGTTGCAGGTATGGCATATCAGATCATAGGTCACGGCAAAAAGAAAAAATCAGACAACACCGACAGATATGACATACAAGATACAGAAGAAGAGCCTTTGCCTATAGAGGAAACAGAGTCGGAGCCTGACGATCTTAAGTCCATCGACAGTACTGTGACGCCGACTGAAGAAGAGGAGGAAACAATACATTGAAAAAACTGATATTGGCTATTATCATGGCTGCGGTGCTTTTGACAGCCTGCAGCGGTGAAAAAAACACAGGGGAGGAAAACACTTTGACTGCAAAACTTTTATATCAGGGCCATGGAAGCTTCAGGCTCACGACCGAGAAAGGAAATGTCATATATATAGATCCATATGCCGGAGAAGGCTATGACGAGCCGGCTGATCTTATACTTGTGACTCATCAGCATCCCGACCACAATCAGATCAACCTTCCTCTTAAGAAAGATAACTGTGTGCTGTATCAGAACACAGACGCTCTTAAAGATGGAGAATACCAAACTGCGGACATAGCCGGAGTGCATATTGAAGCAGTACAGGCGTATAATGACAATCACCCGGCGGATCAATGCGTAGGCTATCTTGTTACGGTAAACGGAAAGCTTCTGTATTTTGCCGGAGATACGTCCAAGACCGCTCAGATGGCGGATATGGCTGATATGGATATAGATTATGCCTTCCTGCCTACAGACGGAAAATTCAATATGGATATGCCGGAGGCTATTGAATGTGCCGAAATAATAAATGCAAAGCATACCGTGCCTATCCATATGTCACCGGGAAAGCTTTTTGATGAACAAAGAGCAAAGCTTTTCGATACTCCAAGCGCATATATAATGGCTGACGGAGATGAAATTGAGCTTTGATACTAAAACTGCCTTGATCTGTTTGGATCCGGGCAGTTATTTTATACGCAGTATGAAGTAAAATGAAAAGCAGGTATTGATATTGCGGTATATTATTTGCCTGAGTATATGTTGGGCTTCTTTTCAAAAAAAGCTTTAAGTTATACATGTTTTGTTATATAATAAATGAAAAGACAGCTTTACCAAGCATTAAATCGGAAATGGGGGCATATTAATGAAATCAGACAAGGAAGAAAAGGATATGAATGGCACCGTAAAAACGCTTATTAACAAGGTCCGCAGTTTTTTTGCTCCGAAAGAGCTGTTTTTCGGCAATGTCAAATTCAATTATTTATACAAAGTCGATATAAAGATATTTATAGGCTTTCCGGATAGTCTTGTATATAAAAAATATGGCTTCAAGTATGTTGAGGAAATAAATGAAAAACGTTCTCTTTATAAGAGGAGATGGGGAGCTCCCGTGCTTATGATGTATATGAGCGTGCCATGCTTTGATTCAGGGGATTACAAATGGGACAGCTACAGAAAGCTCTTCATATACCGATCATTCGGAGAGCTTATAGGCGTTCTTATGAGCGGAGGTTACCGTATAGCAAATATAACCGTATATCATGGTCTGAAATGCAGGAATGAAAAGGAAATACAGCTTCTCAGAAGCGTAGGTATTATGAGATGACGGAACAGATATTATGCAATAAATGCCAAAGGCAACATAATATTGACAAAAAATGCGAAATAATGTATACTATAGTAGTTTGAATAGTGTATTCCGATCCTGTATGCGGCAGTATCATTGCGAAAATATCTTTGATAGTGAATGCAGAATACGGAGTATCAAGTATGCAAGGCGACTTAATGCTATGATTGTCAGGCCGCAGTTAATAGTGTAAGCGCTAATTTTTTGTGCAATTTATTATGTTTATAGGGAGGACTCTATGAATGAAGTATTAAGACAGGAAAAGAAATTCTTGGTAAATTCCCTTTCGTCTGCCTTGCTCAGAGGACAGCTGGAGAAGGTCATGCTTCAGGACGCTCATAACGGTCCTCAGGGCTATAGGATACGCTCTCTTTATTTTGATACTATCAATGATAAGGACTTTTATGATAAATATGACGGGCTTGAGCTAAGAAGGAAGATAAGGCTCAGGATATACGATCCTTATCAGAAAAAGAGATCCCTGAGAGTTTCAAGAGCAGACGCACAGGCTCTTGTCAGAGGAGAATATGATGTGCTTCTCGGATATAAGGAGCCTTTTGCGGCAGAATGCTTCAGCCTTATGCATTGTATGGGCTACAGACCTAAGGTAGTGGTTGAGTATCTGCGAAAGGCGTATATTGCTAAGGAGAACCGAATAAGAATAACATTGGATTCCGAGATCTCAGGCACGGAGGCGAATTGCGATCTGTTTTCTCCGCAGCTTCCGCTGTATCCTGCTATGGATATATTCAACTCTGTTCTGGAGGTAAAGTACAACGGCTTTTTGCTAA
>CANQBT010000100.1 GCA_947589405.1 uncultured Clostridia bacterium
ATAATCTTAACATGATCTCGCCCATTGTAACTATTTTGCCCATTGGAAAATTCCTCCTTTTAAATATAAAATGTCTTGCTATGCTTGTACATAGCTTCTGGTATAATTATAACATAAAAAATTTTCCATAGCAACACTATATTTCATAAATTTTACAAAAATATTATTATCAGGTTACACGGCTTTGTCTATTCTGTCGCATATATCTTGTTATCTTCTCCCTGATATTTAAAAGCATAGCTTTGATCTTCGGAATTATTTTCATTGGGAACAGGAACTACGATAACATTTTCTGAAAAGCTTTCTCCCGGCACCTCCTCTTCTGCCGCATGAGTTTCCTCGATCTCCTGCTGTGCTTCAGGGCTCTCCGGGTCGGGCGCATATTCTTGCTTATATTCCCTGTATGTTATAAAGGACTGGCTGTCGTTGAGCTTTATAAGTCTGTCCTCGTCTGCGGGATTTATATGAAGCTCTGCTTCTATTTCCGTTCCCCTGTTATAGTCGTATATTTTTCTTTCCTTTATATCCTGCATGATCTCTCTGAAATTTTCAAAGTCGTCATCATAATATTCCTGATCATAATCTAAGTATGAAAGAGAATATACCGGGTGCTCGGAAATATAGAGCATATCATCGTTCCATATAAAATACTCGTTATTTATCTCAAGCTTAAATCTGCTGTAGTCAGAAGTATGAGATATTACCGCATGTATCTCACCCTGAGGCACCTCTTCATCAAGTATTATTTCCATAGGCTTGTGTAAATTTATTATAAAATTTCCATCGCTGTAGTATACAGGCTTGCCCTCAGGCAGCTTTACCGTTACGGTGTCTGTCGTTAGCTCATTTTGAGGGTATTTCTGTCCCTCGTAGGTAAAGCTTTGTGCTTCTACAAACATTATTCCGCCGCCTATACCGCAAAGAAGCAGACCTACGCCGAACATTATACCTATTGTCATCAGAAATTTATGCTTCATATACGCTCTCCTCCTTTTTGCCGAATTTTGTAAAGTATACAAACTTTATTATAAATGCCAGCACAGCTATGGCACACAGATCAAAGCCAAGCACACATATGGCAAGGCCCCATGTGGGAAAGCCTGAAAAGGCTGACACAATAAGTACGCCAAAGCCTACCATAATAAGCAGTACCGATGCGGCATAGGGTATTAACATAAAGAAAACGCTTACTCTTATACAGAGCATTACTATCTTTATCAAAAGTCCCAAAAAATCATAGTCTGCAATACTCTTATGCTCTTTTTTCACCTTCTCCGCCTTTGTTTCTTCTATAATATTGTACTCTTCCGTTTTTGCCGTTTCTTTTACAGCGTCTTTACTCTCCACGATATTGCTCTCCAATTTATTTTCTCCTTTATTATTTATCCTGTAAACAAGATCTTTTATGTAGGCTATAACAAGAGTCACGGCTACAAAAAAGCCTGTTACCGCATATATTAATATTATAAATTTCCAAAGGTATTTGCCTACAGGTATACCCAGTATACTTGGGAACATATCTCTCAGGAATATAATTCCCATATGATTTACAAAGAAATAGCCCAGTCCGTATATGAAAAATATAATTATAAAAACAATAAGTCCCTTTAAAAACAACAAAAATAATGTAGATAATTTATTGCCTAAAATAAAGGAGGCGCTTTCATTTATAAATGTCTTAGCTTTGTTATAAGCCTTTCTGAATATACTTACGCTGTTGTTTATTGCCTTTTCGGCTATATTGCTGTCAATATGGCTTTTTCTGTAATTGGGATCCACATTGTAGGCGCTCAGTATATCGTCTACAAAGCTTTCTATATCGCCGAAATCCTTTATGGCCTCCTCTTCGCTTTTGCCGGACTGTATTTTCATATCGATGTGCTGAGAATACTCGCTTTTAATATCCTCCCTTTCCTTTTCATTGAGTACGGAAAGTCTTTTGTCAAGATATTTGAAAAATTCATTTTTAGTCATTCTTATTTTCACTCTCCTTTATAAATTCCTCTACCCTTTTGTAAAAATCCTCCCACTCCTTTTGCAGATTATCCTTATATACCTTACCTGCAAGAGTGAGATGATAATACTTTCTGGGAGGACCCTCCGTAGATTCCTTGAGATAGGTTTCAAAATAGTGTTCATTTGTAAGACGCTTCAGAAGAGGATATATTGTTCCCTCGTTTACGTCTATTATTTTTGACACTTCTGAAACAAGCTCATAGCCATACATATCTCTGCCTGTTACCGATATGAGCACAATAAGCTCAAGTACGCCTTTCTTGAACTGCGTATTCAAATATGTCACCTGCCCTTCTGTACATTCTCTCCACTATTAGAATATCACTACTACTTGGTTTTGTCAAGTACTAAAAATTTAATAGTAATGAAAAACCGAATATATTCTGTTAAAATAATTATATTATTTATTAAAGGTAATAAGCTTTAAAGGAGAAATTTTATGAAAAAAATAACATTGTTCTATCTTCAAGACTGCCCTTACTGCCATTATGCAAAGCGTGCCGTAAAGGAGCTGACAGCAGAAAATTCCGCTTATGATAATATTGAGATAGACTGGGTAGAAGAAAGCAGACACCCTGAGATCTCACGTAACTATGATTACTACTATGTGCCTACTATTTTTTATGGAAATGATAAGCTCTATGAAGCGCACCCTTCGGAAAAATACGAGGATTGTAAGAGAAATGTCAAATCGGCTTTTGACAAGGTCCTTATGGGATAAGTATCATATATTTATATATCCGACGCTTCTTTAATGTCGAAGGCGTCGGATATATGATAAAGTTTTTATTTACTCTCCTGAGATCTCTATATTATTTATATAAACAGAGGGAGAGCCTACAGAAGATGAATTGAATTTTATATCTGAGCATACAATATCTATATTTTTAAGGATCTCATAGAAATTACCTGCTATCGTTATCTGATTAACAGGTCTTGTAAGCTTTCCGTTTTCTATAAGAAAGCCTTCGGCAGCCAATGAAAAATCCCCTGAAATACTGTTTGTGCCGGAATGAAGTCCTGCCACATCGTTTATAAATACGCCATAGTCTATACTGCTTATGGCATCTTTGATTTCATTGCTGCCTTTTTCAATATAAAAATTGGTGAAGGATGTACCTACAGCCGTTCTGAAGCTGCCCTTAAAGCCGTTGCCTGTAGATTTTACTCCGTCTATATTGGCTGATTTCAGATTATAAAGATAGGTTTTAAGTATACCCTTATCTATTATTTTCTTACTGCGAGAGGCAACGCCCTCACTATCAAAGGCAGTTGTCTGATAACCACCCTCCATAAGAGGATTGTCTGTTATGGACACAGCCTCCGAAGCGACTGCTGTATCAAGCTTATTTTTTAAGAGTGAAAAGCCCTTCTGTACATTTTCGGCATAGAAATTTCCCACAAAGCATTCAAGTATGTCCGCAAAGGTTTCATTTTCAATTATAGCCTTTACGCTTCCGCTTTTAACGCTTGATGCGCCAAGAGCAGACAGAGCCTTGTTGCATGCGCTTTCAGCCAGCTTTTTTTCGTCCAGATCAGAAATATCGTTTCCTATCCAAATATCTCCCTTTTCCTTTGTTTCATTGTTTTCGCTGACCATTACCTCTACATAAGCAAGTATATGATTGCCCTTCTCGCTGACCTCAAGCCCTCTTGTGTTGCTTATATACACATAGCTTTCACCGCTGGCGACCATAGCGGAATTAACGGTTATCCTGCTGTCATAGGCAAGAGCATATTTTTCAATATTAAGTGCAGACTGTATTTTCTGTTCGGCAGTTATTTCTTCTATTTTGCTGTTATATACATTTACGGAGGGATAGCTTTTATCTCCTTCATATATAAATTCTTTGTCCTCTACTGTAACTATCTCTGCATTTTCCTTCGTATTTTCTATTACGCTGTCTGCGTCAATATCCGTTGATTCGCTGAAATAATAGCCCATATTTCCATTATAAAGACCTCTGAAACAAAAACCGCCGTTTTCATTTATACGATATTTTTCAATATTGCCCTTATATATGCTGACCGAAAAGGAGCTGCCCTTACTGTAAAATATCTCACAGTCTTTAAATCCTTCATTAAGAGCCTTTTCAAACAATATTTTCTTTAAATTCTTTATGTCCATTATCCTCTGCCTCCTACGGTTATGTTATTGACTCTGAGCATAGGCTGTCCTACACATACGGGAATTGAGCCGCTTGACGCTCCGCACATTCCCTCTGCAAGCTCTACATTATCAGAAACCATATCTATATTTCTGAGTACCTCAGAACCCTTTCCTATAAGCGTAGCTCCTCGTACCGGCTCACATATCCTGCCGTTTCTTATTATATATGCCTCGCTTACGGCAAAATTAAATTCTCCGCTGGCAGGATTTACGGAACCTCCGCCCATATATTTGGCATAGAGTCCAAATTCCGTATTTGCGATAATATCCTCTTTTTTATCATTGCCTGCGGCTATATAGGTATTTGTCATTCTTGAAACAGGTATATGTTTATAGCTTTCTCTCCGTGAGCTTCCTGTTGAGCTCATTCCTATAAGACTGCCGTTATATCTGTCCACCATATAGCTTTTCAGTATGCCGTTTTCTATAAGTATATTTTTTCTTGCCTTTGTTCCCTCGTCATCAATATTTATACTGCCCCAGCTGTTTGGAATTGTGCCGTCATCAATGGCGGTGACCTTATCTGAAGCTATTTTTTGACCTATCATATCTGTAAAAACGCTTGCCTTCTTACTTATGGCAGCGGCTTCAAGACCATGTCCGCAGGCTTCGTGAAATATAACTCCGCCAAATCCATTGTCCATTACAACAGGCATTTTGCCGCTTGGACAGTTATCTGCCTTAAGCATTGTTACTGCGCTGCGGGAAGCCTCTTTTGCAAGAGCTTCAATATCCGTATTTTCGCAAAATTCAAAGCCCTGAAGCGCTCCCGGTCCGAAATACCCGGTCTGCTTTTCATTATTATCGGAGGCTACGGCTGAAACGGCTATTCTTGTTCTTACTCTTCTGTCCTCTGCCCAAAGTCCTTCGCTGTTAGCGATAAGAACATTTTGGACAGAATCCATGTATGAGAGTCTTGTCTGAGTAATAAGGCTGTCATAGCTTGTTGCCGCATTGTTGCCTAACATGAGAAAATCGACTATCCTTTTCTTTTTTACAGTATCAGGCATAATGGATATATTGTGAATATTTTTGTATTCAAGTCTGTTAAAGGATACTGCATTCTGCTTATGACTGCCCTTTACCGCCATAGCACCGTCCTTTGCAATTTTAATAAGGCTGTCATATTCCATATTATTGGTATAAACATATATTACCTTTTCCTTATTTATTATCCTTATACCGCACCCTCTGTCTATTCCCGAATTTCCTCGTTCAACATGGTCGTTTACAACAGAAACGCTGTTTCTTTCATTGTTTTCGGCAAATATCTCCGCAAAATCCGCACCTGTAGACAAAGCTGTTTCTATTACGTCCCATGCGGTTTTTTCATCTATCATATTCAACTCTCCTTTTTTTAATAAATTTTATGATTATATAAAATTTTACTTGAAAATATATAAATAATGGTATACAATGAATGTAGGTAAGATAATTCTTACACAAAAAAAATGGAGGTGCTTATTATGGCATATAAGATCAGCGATGACTGCATCAGCTGTGGCGCTTGTGCAGCAGATTGTCCCGTAGGTGCTATTTCTGAAGGCGACGGAAAGTACGTTATCGACGAAGGTGCTTGCATCGATTGCGGCGCTTGCGCAGGTACTTGTCCTGTTGGTGCTCCTCAGGCATAAAAATTTACTTAGATAAAAAGACCTGACTTCAGGTCTTTTTTTCATATATATTATTCCTCTGTTTTAAAGCTGTCAGGCAAAGCGTTGTCAAATCTGGTAAATTCTCCTCTGAATATAAGATTGACCTTTCCCGTAGCGCCTTTTCTGTGCTTGGCAATAATGACCTCCGCCTTATTCTTAAGCTCAGGGTCGTCTTTTTTATAATACTCCTCTCTGAACAAAAGACATATAAGATCGGCGTCCTGCTCTATAGCGCCCGATTCTCTCAGGTCTGACATAACAGGTCTTTTGTTATCTCTTTTCTCATTTCCTCTGCTCAGCTGTGAAAGAGCTATTACCGGCAAATCCAGTTCTCTGGCAACAGCCTTTAATGAACGTGAAATATATGAAACTCTCTGCTGGTCGGATTCATTTTTATTTCCTGTACCCTGCATAAGCTGCATATAGTCTATGACCACAAGTCCAAGTCCCTTTTCCATTTGAAGGCGTCTGCATTTTTCTCTGAGTCTTGTAGGGTTCAGGTCGGGAGAATCATAAATATATATAGGAGCGTCCGACAGCTCTCCCATAGCAATTGCTATGCTGTCAAATTCATCAGCAGTAAGCCTGCCGTCTCTTATATTTATGCTGTTGACCAAAGCCTGAGCAGAAAGCATACGGCTTCCCAGCTGTTCCTTTGACATTTCAAGACTGAATATGGCAACAGGTATTCTGTGATTTACTGCTGCATGCTGAGCAATATTAAGGGCAAATGTAGTTTTACCCATAGCGGGACGCCCTGCAACAATTATAAGATCGGACTTTTGCAGTCCTGCCGTTATAAAATCGAAATCAGCAAAGCCTGTAGGAACTCCCGTAACAGGAGAATGTGAACGAGAAACTGTATCTATTGTTTCTATGACCTGAGCCATGACCTCGTCCATTGTTGTAAAATCAGCACTTTTCCTGTTCTGTGAAACTTCAAATATATCTCTTTCCGCATCTGCAAGTATCACATCGATCTCATCAGAGCCTTCATAACCCGATTCGGTTATTTTATTTCCTGCCTTCACAAGATTTCTCAGCACAGCCTTTTTCTTGACTATATCCACATAGTATGCTGTCTTTGCCGTAGTAGCGGCAAGACCTGACAGATCTACAAGATACTGTATTCCGCCTATCTGTTCAAGATAGCCCAGAGATTCTATTTTTTCCTTTGCAAGAACAAAATCCACAGGCTTGTTATTGTTGTACAGATCAATGCAGGCTTCAAATATAAGTCTGTGGGCAGGACTGTAGAAATCCTCAGAAGAAAGCTCCTCCGCCGCTATTCTTATTCCGTCGTCATCAGGATAAAGCATACATCCCAGTACCATTTGTTCAGCGTCATTATCATGAGGAGGTATTCGGTTTGCATATGAATTTTCAATATTTTCAGCCATAATACTATCTCCTCCGATATACTACTGCTCTGTTATTATTACCTTAAGCTTAGCTGTAACATTAGTATGCAGTTTAACTGAAACTATCTTTTCACCTGTTGTTTTAATAGGCTCGGTAACTATTTTCTTCTTATCGATCTCAATACCCAGCTGTTCCTTCACAGCTGCGCTTATTTCCTTATTGGTAACGGCGCCGAAAAGCTTACCGTTATTGCCTGTCTTTACCTTTACAGAAACAGCC
>CANQBT010000101.1 GCA_947589405.1 uncultured Clostridia bacterium
TCATTTTCTCCCGGCTCAGTAGTTTCAAGGTCGTGTATTTCATTGTTTCTTATTATGATATGATTTTCGTCTGAATCCAAAAGTATGCCCTGAGCTATAGGCGCAGAAAAACCGCCTATATCAAGACCCTCTATTTTAATATAGTCGTGACCGCTTGTGTTGAGTATGGCGCCTTGTGTTACTGATGTAAGGAAGGGCTTTTCTCCCGGATAATTCCTTAGTGTTATATAGTTGTCTTTTGTTCCCGAATTGCGAAAATAGTTTATGCCTGTATATGTACCCTTTCTTACATATATTGTCTGTCCCGCTTTTACATTGTCCAAAGCCGCCTGTATCGTTTTAAAGGGCTTGTCGGCGGTACCGCTGCCATTACTGCCTGCGCCTTCCGAAACATATATGGCATCGGGTACGATATTGTCATTGCTTTCTTTTAATATTTCCCGAATAAAGTCAGCATCTCCGTAAAGAGCCATCTTATCCTTAGGCATATACGCCCATACGGAATAGGAATAAGCAAAGCATAAGCAAGCTGACAATATGGATAAAAACAGTTTCTTTTTCATTTCATATGTATTCCCTTCGTATATTTGCTTTAATTATAATATGACTTGTATGAGGCTGTCAACGATAACTTATCCGATACACCGCAGCGCTGTATATATGCATATATATGCATATATACATTGACAAAAAAGGGCTTTTCTGATATAATTGTAAATTACACAATAATGGGTTATTTTCCTTTTATCTGCTGTATTTTACATATCAGAAAATATAAAAATATATTAAGGGGGCTGTAAGCATGCGCAGATGCTTGTTATATTTGCATAGTGTGTTATTTATATTCATATTGCTTTTCAATACCGCTGCCAATACAGGCATAGCATACGGCATGCAGAATACGCCTTCCTTCACCGATGAAGAAAAAGCTTTAATAGCCTCCTTCAGCGAACCTATTAAGGTAGGCTATGTCAAGGACAGAGTTCCTGTTTCCTTTTCCGATGAAAACGGTGAATTTAAAGGCATATCCCTCTACATATTCGACCATATCAGCAATATAACAGGTCTTAAATTTGATTATGTTCCCTTGCCTGAAGGCGAAGTCACATACGACTATCTTTTAAGCGAAGGCTTTGATCTTGTTACAAGCGTTGAATACAATAAGGAAAACCAGAACGCACGTGGTATTCTCACAAGCCATCCTTATTTATCAAGCCGTAAGGTAGTTGTTGCAAAAAACGATATGGAATTTCGATACGATGCCGATCTGTCAATTGCCATATCAAAAGGCTCACAGACTATTAGAAAAGTGCTTGGACAGGCTTATCCCAACTTTGACATAGAGGATTACGATTCTATAGAGGATTGCCTTAATGCAGTAAATACAGGTAAATCAGACCTTATGATACAAAACCAGTATGTTGTTGAATACTGGTTCTCAAAGCCTAAGTATGACAAGCTTAAGGTCATACCTGTGCCCGGACTTGACGACCAGCTTTGTTTTTCAGCTGTGGTTGCCTTTGGCGATATGAAGGGACCATCTCCCGAACGTGGACAAATGCTTATAAATATACTTGATAAGGCTATAGACTGCATATCCGAAGATGAAGTAAGCACTTATATAATACAAGGCATAATGGAAAATCCTTACAAGCTCACTCTTGCGGATTTTCTGTATCGTTACCGCTTTGCTGCCATTACTTTGGCAGTATCCCTCGTTATAATTATTATACTTGCCGGACTGCTTATACGCCAGCGTGTAAACTATGCCAAAAGCAAGGCTGAAACTAAGGCAAAGGACGATTTTCTCTCTACTATGAGCCATGAAATACGTACTCCTTTAAACGGTCTTGTAGGACTTAACAACCTTATGGCGCAGACTCTTGACGACAAAAGTCAGATGGAAAAATATCTGCGTCAGTCAACTGTTACCACAAATTATCTTCTGTCCCTTGTCAATGATATTCTCGACACATCAAAACTACAGTCTGACAGTCTGGAGCTTGTTATGCGTCCTGTAGAGCTTGAGCTTATGTTAAGCTCTACAGAGTCAATAATACAGTCCGATATGGCTGATAAGGGTCTGAGGCTTGATATTGACTATGATATTAAATATCCCTGTATACTTGGCGATGAAGTCCGTATTCAGCAGATATTGCTCAATCTTCTTGACAATGCCTGCAAGTTTACGCCTGAAGGCGGAAGCGTAAGTCTTTCTCTTAAGCAGGACATTAAGGAAAACAATAAAGTTATCAATTCCTTTACGGTGTCAGACACAGGCAGAGGAATGAGCGAAGAATTTCAAAAGCACATTTTTGACGTATTTTCAAGAGAACTGAATACAGTATCAAAGGGTAATCAGGGAACAGGGCTTGGTCTTTATATATGCCGTTCTCTTGCCCTGCTTATGAACGGTGATCTTAAGCTGGAAAAAAGCGATGAAAACGGCAGCACATTTATATTCACATTTGTTTCCGAAGCAGCAATATCAGCAAATGATACAGCGAAAAATGCCTCTGCCGAAAAAAAATCTCACCCCAATATACTTGTGGCTGAGGACAATGAGCTTAACGGCGAGATAATTATTGAGCTTCTCAGGAACAAGGGATTTAAGGCGGACCTTGCCGAAAACGGAAAAAAGGCATATGAAATTTTTAAGGAATCTGCTCCATACACATACGGAGTTATACTGATGGATCTGCTCATGCCCGAAATGGACGGCTTCAAGGCGTCAAAGGCAATACGGTCCCTCGACCGACCCGATGCAAAGACAGTACATATATTTGCCTGTACTGCCAACTCTTCTCCCCAAGACAAAGAAAGAGCCTTTGAATGCGGTATGAACAGCTTTATAACAAAGCCTGTCAATATAGTTGAGCTTATAAAAAAGCTTGACGAACAAGAATGATACATATCATCACAACAAAAATAAGGCTGTTTGCAAATGTATAGACACATTTGCAAACAGCCTTTATTATTTTATTACAGACCTAAAAGCTTCTTGGCGTCTACATAGCTTGATATGCCCTCGACCACCTTCTTGGCAGCCTTCATGGCAAGCACTACTGTAGCAGGCTGATGTACAACGTCACCGCCAGCAAATACGCCGTTTAATGTTGTCATGCCGTAGGGCTTTTCCTTTATAACAAGGTAGCCGTTGTCATTTACCTCTATACCCTTTGTAGTGGATATTATTCTCTTGGCAGGCTTAGAGCCTATGGCTATAAGCACCTTGTCGCAAGGCACCACAAGCTCATTGCCCTCCTGCTCAACGGCAAGTCCCACAAGCTTGTTCTTGTCATCGCCTATATATTTTATAGGTGTGGAATTCCACATGAACTTGACGCCGTCGGCTACTGCGCTGTCATATTCCAGCTTTTCTGCCGAAATGGTGTCAGGCGTACTTCTGTATACTACAGTCACCTTTTTTGCGCCCATTCTGAGAGCCGTTCTGGAGGCGTCCATAGCAACATTGCCTGCGCCTATAACAAGTACGGTATCGCCTTCGTGTACAGGCACCTCTTTTCTTTCAATGCTGTTGCTGTTGTACAGAGCCACCATTCTCAAGAAATAATGAGACTTTATGACACCTCTTAATTCCTTGCCGGGTATATCCAGTTCTCTTGCCACAGCTGTGCCTGTGCCTATGAATATTGCGTCAAAGCCTTTGGCAAAAAGCTGATCTATAGTAATATCCTGACCTATTATCGTATTGTTTATAAACTGAACGCCAAGCTCAGCGATCCTCTTTGTTTCACGTCTTACAACGTCCTTAGGCAGTCTGAACTCGGGTATCCCGTATAAAAGCACACCGCCCGGTTCATTTTCTCCTTCGTATACCGTTACGTTAAAGCCCATCATAGCCAGATCGCCTGCAACAGTAAGACCTGCGGGGCCTGAGCCTATTACCGCTACATTGCCTCTTGTCTTAGGCGGTATCTTTTCCCTTATAAGATTCATATCAGCGTCAAAATCGGCTACAAACTGCTCAAGCTTTCCTATCTTTATAGGCTTGTTCGCCTTATTGAGAACACAATGTCCCTGACATTGCTTCTCGTGAGGACAAACTCGTCCGCATACGGCAGGCAGATTGGTCCTTTCGGCAAGTATACTTCTTGCTTCGCCGAAATTACCTCTTGAAAGCTGATGTATGAACTCAGGTATCTTATTTTCAATAGGACAGCCTGTTATACACATAGGCTTCTTGCAGTTAAGACATCTCTTTGCCTCAGCAAGAGCCTCCTGCATTGTAAAGGGCTGAGTATCATAGGTTTCATGTGTGTTCATAAAAATACCCCCTGATCGTAATATAATTTATTTTAAGCATTTTCTGAGAGAATTAAGCAATAAAGTATTGCTTTTTTTGTCTAAAATGCAAAATCTCAGATAACGGTTCCCAAGATAAGGAAAATCCGAAGCATCTCTTATGAGAATATTGTCCTTTATAAGCTCTTCAAATATCCGAGCCGACGTTATTTTGCCATTAAGTATCTTGCATAGGAAAAAATTTGACTGCGTATCGTATACAAAAAGGTTCTCAAATTTTCTGAGCTCTGTATACATCCTTTTTCTTTCGCTGCTTATAAGCTCAATGGTGTCCTCTATAAACGCCTTATCGGTAAACATGACCCTTCCGCCTATTTCCGCAAATATATTTACAGACCACGGATCCTTACGCTCATTTATGCGGTCAAGTATATCGCTGTCAGAACATATGCCGTAGCCCAATCTCAGTCCGGGACAAGCAAAGAACTTAGAAGTACCTCTTACAACAAAGAGATTGCCGAATGTCTTTGCAAGAGGGATAGCCGATATTTCCTTGTCTGAAAATTCCACATATGTTTCATCTATCATAACATATGTATCTGTACTTTGGCAATGCATAAGAATATCCCTTATCCGATCGCAGGTCAGATATGTTCCCGTAGGATTGTTGGGATTGCATATGACAAGAAGGTCCGTTTCCTCTGTTATGACGGCTTTGAGCTTGTCCATGCTGAGCATAAAGCCTTCATCTTCCGAAAGAGGAAAAAGCTCGGCAGTACCTCCCGATATTTCCACTTCACGGAGGTATTCAGAATATGCCGGCGATATTATAACGGCCTTTTTGGGAGAGATCGTCTTTATAAAAAGGGAGATCAGCTCTGTTGATCCGTTTCCCACAAGTATATGCTCTCTGTCGGCTCCTGTATATGCGGCTATGGAATCCCTTAGGGAAACGTAAGCTACATCGGGATAATTAATTGCGGAGTCCGTATTTTCGGCAATAGCTTTTTTAACCGACTCAGGCAGTCCAAGAGGGTTTACATTACCGCTGAAATTAAGAATTTTATTTTTATCTATGCCGTATATCCTTGAGATCTCGTCCAGATCTCCGCCGTGAAGCGTATGAAGGGCCTCTTTTTTCATAAGAATAACTTCCTTTTTCCTTCTCTGCTCTCATTATATCATTAAAAAATGAATATTAAAAGAGGAATTTTCATAAAAAGTAATAAAATTTTTATTGGAAATTAATATAAACTGTGATATACTGTATTTGTTAAACATTTTTATTATTTCTATTTCAATTAACAGGAGTGTGGTTTTAATGGGCGACTCGGAAAGTTCCCAGTATTTATCGAGAATTATTATTTTGGTTGTATGTCTGGCTCTTTCGGGCTTTTTCTCAGGTTCCGAAACTGCCCTTACCTCCCTTAGCAAAATAAGGATAAGGGCAATGGTTGAAGAGGGTGCAAAAAATGCCGGACTCATACAGAAGGTCACAGATAACTCCGCAAAGCTTCTGAGTACGATACTTATAGGCAATAATATAGTAAATATCGCAGCTTCCGCTATGGGTACTGTCATAGCAACAGACCTTTTCGGTTCTCAGGGAGTCGGTATCGCCACAGGCGTGCTTACTCTCCTTGTGCTTATATTCGGCGAAGTGACGCCTAAGACTTATGCCAAAGACAATTGCGAGAAGGTATGCCAGCTTGTAATAAAGCCTATAGCTGCGCTTACCGTTGTGTTTACTCCTCTTGTTTTTCTTCTTAATATAATTACGGGATTTCTTTTCAAACTCTTGGGAGGACAGGAAAACGAAGCTCCTATGGTCACAGAAAATGAATTTAGGACAATGGTAGATGTGAGCCATGAGGAAGGCGTTCTTGAAGGCGATGAAAAGGAAATGATAACCAATGTGGTAGACTTTGGCAATGCTACCGCTGAGGAGGTTATGATACCACGTATAGATATAGTATCTATTCCCGATGATATAAGCTATGAAGAGGCAGTCAAAACCTTCAGGGAGAAAAAATTCACACGTATTCCCGTATATAGTGAAACAAACGATAATATTGTGGGTATACTATCCTTCAAGGATATTATGCTTCTGGAAAATACAGAGAACTTCAAGGTATCCGATTATTATAAGAAGCCCTATTTCACATATGAATCAAAGCTTTGTTCAAAACTGTTTGCAGGTATGAAGAAAAACTCCATATCTATGGCAATAGTGCTTGACGAATACGGCGGAACAGCCGGCATAGTTACTCTTCAGGATCTTATTGAGGAGATCGTAGGCGATATAATCGATGAGATAAGAGATGACGAAGAAGAGATAACATCTATAAAAAAGGACGAATATCTTGTAGACGGAAGTACAAAGCTTGACGATGTCAACGAAGCTTTGGGCACAGAGCTTGAAAATGACGATATAGAATCCATAGGCGGTTACGTCATTGCAATAATAGGCAGATTTCCCGAAAAGGGAGAGGTCATAGAAGACGATACCGTCAGATTCTGCATTGAGGAAATAGATAAAAACAGAATAGAAAAGCTTAAAATAATCATAAAGGCGGAAACCGAAGTATCCGATGAAAGTGAAAAATAATATATGACATATAGGCACGCTTTGATTTTTGCAAAGAGCAGGCCGATGATATGCTTTTGTATTTTATATGTACTGTGGCATATCATTTTACAAAAACATAAAGTATATTGAAAAACGGAGTGATAATGATATATGTTGTTAGGCAATGATATTGGCATTGATCTTGGCACAGCCAGCGTAATTGTATATAGTAAGGGTGAAGGAATAGTGCTTCAGGAGCCTTCCGTAGTTGCGGTAGATGAGAATAAGCATTCTATAGTAGCGGTAGGAGAGGAAGCACGCAGAATGCTGGGCAAGACTCCTGCCAACATTGTTGCAATAAGACCTCTGAGAGACGGTGTCATATCAGACTTTGAAGTAACGGAAAGAATGATAAGATACTTCATAGACAAGTCAGTAGGCAGTAATTGGTTCAAAAAGCCCAGAATAGCCGTATGTGTTCCAAGCAGAATAACAGA
>CANQBT010000102.1 GCA_947589405.1 uncultured Clostridia bacterium
CTATATTCAGCTTTGTATACCTTTTGTCCTCAGTAGCCTGTAAAACCATATGCTTACGGCATTTACACACACAAAGGCAGCTGTCTGCAAGGCAGTACGCAATACGACATTCTGCACGACCATAGTAAGAGATGTCCAAAAAAGTATCAGCATAAAAAAAGAGGTAAGCTTTCTGCCAAATTTAAAAAAATCCATTTTGCCAAAATCGCATTCCCATTTATAGCGCAGAGAACCTCTTTTGCGAATACCCTCCTCCCATATTATCTGAGTCTGTGTGCGGGTATCGTCACAGGGATCGTTAAATCTCTGCATATCATACATATCTTTGGACCTTGCCATACGATCACCTTATTTTCTCAAAATATCCAATATCCTTCTGAAATAGTCGGGAAGCTCTGTTTCAAACTCCATATATTCGCCTGTTATGGGGTGAACAAAGCCCAGCACCTTAGCATGAAGCACCTGACCCTCCGTATTAAAAGCTTGTTTTTTAGGACCATATACACTATCGCCAAGAAGAGGGTGTCCTATGTGGCTCATATGTACCCTTATCTGATGTGTCCTGCCTGTTTCAAGCCTTAGCTCAACAAGCGTAAATCTGCCAAGCCTTTCAAGCACCCTATAGTGTGTAACGGCATTTCTGCCGTTATTGACAACAGCCATTTTCTTTCTGTCGCTGCTGCTTCTTCCTATATTTGCAGAAACTGTACCTTCATCTTTGTCAAAGCCGTTGTATACCACAGCGTTGTACAGTCTTTTCATAGAATGCTCCGCCAGCTGTGCGCTCAGTCCTCTGTGGGCGGCGTCTGACTTGGCAACAACAAGCACTCCGCTTGTGTCCTTGTCTATCCTGTGTACTATACCGGGTCGCAGTTCACCGTTTATGCCTGAAAGCTCATTTCCGCAATGGTACATAAGGGCATTTACAAGAGTGCCTGTGTAATGTCCCGGAGCAGGATGCACCACCATGTTCTGAGGTTTGTTTACAACTATAATATCCCGATCCTCATAGAGTATATCAAGGGGTATGTTCTCGGCGGATATTTCCACAGACCGAGCCTTTGGTATATCCACCTCTACGGCTTCGCCCTCTTTAAGCTTATAGCTTTTGTTTACATTTTTTCCGTTTACCTTTATATTGCCGTTTTCTATAAGCTTGTGGAGAGCCGAGCGGGATATATCTTCAATTTCGTCATTTAAAAACAGATCCAGTCTTTTGTTTGTATCCTGAGCTTCTACAAAATATATATCCATCATTTATCCTCCCTGCCGGAAAGAAACGTACCCAGTATAAGCAAAAATGCGCCTACACATACGCATATATCGGCAAAATTAAAAACAGGATAATCATAGCCCAGAATATAGAAATTAAGCATATCCACAACATAACCTCTCAATATCCTGTCTATAAGGTTCCCTATTGCTCCTGCGCATATGAATATAAGCGCAAGCCTTATGACTCTGTCCCTGTTTTCTCTTTTCAGTCTGACAAAGTATATTATGCAGAGTATGCATACAACGATAGTCAAAATAATAAAGAGCCACTTAGCCCCCTGAAGGAAGCCGAAGGCAGCTCCTTTATTTTCAACATAGGTCAGGCTGAAAAAGTTATCTATAATATCTATATTGCCTACAGGCATAAGCCTTGCGGCAGCAATATGCTTGGTAAGCTGATCCGTCAGTATAAGTACTCCCAGTAAAATTACAGGTAAAATATACATTTTTCAACCTCTTATTTTATTATATATTCAATGGCGTCTTTTATTTCCTTTTCGGTACAGCCCTTTTCCGTATAGGCATCGCCCATAGCCCTGAGAGCGGTAATGTTTATAACGCCGTTTTTCGTCTTTTTGTCATTGAACATCTGCGCATATATTTTATTCGGGTCAAAGCCCTCTATATACACAGGCAGTTCAAAATACTCCAGAAGAGCCTTAGCTTCATCAATATCCTTCTGAGAAACGGCTCCTCTTTTCATAGAGAGATACAAAGCCGCAAGCATTCCCACAGCAACGCATTCGCCATGAAGCATATTAAAATCCGAAAGAGTTTCCACAGCATGACCGAATGTATGACCAAAATTAAGTATCTCTCTAAGTCCCGATTCCCTTTCGTCCTTGCTTACAACATATGACTTTATTTTGCAGGAGCCATATACTACCTCTGCTATGGCACTATCATCAAGAGCCTTTATGGCTGCCTTGTTATCCATAAAAAAGTCAAGATAAGTCTTATCCTGTATATAGCCATGCTTTACAGACTCGGCAAGACCTGCTGCGACCTCTCTGTAGGGCAGGGTAGAAAGCGTAGCTGTATTTATAAACACAAGCTCAGGCTGATAAAAAGCGCCTACCATATTTTTATTACCCATGAAATCAACGCCTGTTTTGCCTCCAACACTACTGTCCACCTGTGAAAGTAATGTGGTAGGTATCTGTACAAAGGGTATACCTCTCATGTATGTAGCCGCTGCAAAGCCGCACATATCCCCTGTTACTCCTCCGCCTAAGGCTATGAGTACGGATTTTCTGTCCAGATGCTTTTCAACAAAAAATCTATAGAAATCCGAAATGGTGTCCAGATCCTTGCTGTTTTCACCGGCAGGAAATGTGCATACGCTTATGTCCTTGCTTACGTCTTTTAAAAGCTCCTTTATATTCTCTGCATAAAGGGGCGCAACATTGCTGTCCGTAACAATACACATTTTCCTGTCTTTAAGCCCTGCCTTCTCAAAGGCTTCGGCGATCATGGAAAAGCTGTTGTCTATGTATATGGGATATTTTTTTATTCCTGTATCTACACCTAATATCTTCATTTTTACTCAGCCTACTCTACTGCGGCAGCTGCTTCCTCGCCTTCCTCAAATTCAGCCTCGTTTGCTTCCAGGACCTGTATCTGATTTTCAAGAAGGCTCCTGAGCGTACCCTTGATCCTTGCATATTCTGCTCTTGTACTTACTATCTGAGATTTTAAAACAGAAAGCTGAGTATTTGCATCCTGAAGTACCTGCTGAGCCTGCTGCTCTGCTGCTGTTATTATCTGCTGAGCTGAGGTGCTGGCATTCTTCTTGGATTCCTCTGCATTCTTTTCAGCCGTTACTATAGAGTTCTTAATAGTGTCCTCAAGATTCTTATAATGTCTTAATGCTTCCTCCATAGCGCTTATCCTGTCCTGAAGCTTGGCATTGTCCTTATAGAGCTTTTCAAACTCTACTATTACTCTGTCGAGGAATGTATCTACATCCTCACGGGAATATCCGAAAGCTGCCTTTTTAAATTCAACAGTTTCGATATCAACAGGTGTTAACATAATTATTACCTCCCAATTTTGTTTTATTCTTATTTATAGATAATAAGCCTTAATAAAATTCTGTCTTTTTTCGTGGTTTTGACGACCTCGTCAAGTCTTATTCTGCCGTGACCTCTCAGCGTAATAACATCGCCTTCTGATACCGTATGAGATACGGAGGTCTCCTTCTTCCAGTTTATAAATGCCTTTTCTCCCTTTATAAGCTCTGATGTCCTGCTTCTTGAAATATTAAAGGCTGCGCTCAGTACTGCATCAAGCCTAAGGCTTGCTGCCGTAAGCTTTTTCTCCCTTTCGGGTATAGGCTTAGGTTCAAAGCCCTCAAGTATTTCGGCACGGACTTTGGTGCGCCCGACTCTTTCAAGATTGGCGGCTATATATTCTGCAATATCGCTGTCGGCAAACATAACGGCTCCGCCCTTCTCAGGCATAATATCGCCTATCTTTTCCCTTGTTATGCCAAGCCCCAGCACAGAGCCTAAGAAATCTCTGTGTGTAAGCTCTCTTGAAAAGCTGCTGTTGTATGAAATACCTACGGCGCTTATGGGAAAAAGGCCGACATCAGGCTGTGTATATTCAGGGAAAAAGCCTATCTTAAGCCTTTCCGCATCATTACAGCCGCCATATAGCATCATGCTTATGTCCTTCTCATATCTGAAAAGATCATATATCGCATGAGCCTTATAGGGGTCCATAAATACCGTGAACTCCGGCGTAAAGGTCTTTATCGCCTTTTCCGCTCTGTCTGCCGCCTTAGATATAAGAAGCCTTTCCTCATCGTCTGACGCCGCCTTAATAAGTATGCTCCTGCTTATCATAGGAATATGGCATAAACTGCATTGGTAAGCAGTCTTATTACAAAGTAAAGCAAAAGATATGCTATTACAGGTGAAAAATCTATCATCATTCCTCCGCCAAGAGGTGAACGCTGTATAAGATTCCTCACAGGCGCCAGTATAGGCTCGGTAAGGGAATATACTATCCTGCATATTATATTATCCCTGTTTATGGGAAGCCAGGATAAAATACACCTTACAAGTATGGCAAATGAAAGCACGTCATAAAACACGCCCAACGCTATTATCAATATTTGTCCTATTTGTTCCATACAAAAACTCTCCTAATTATTATTTATTCCATATTGAGGAATTGGGAAGCTTAATACCGCTTGCGGCAAGCTCCTCCTTGAACTGACCTGTAATATTCACATATTCAGGACCTATTATAAATATCCTGTTTGACACAGGCTGTATAGAACCCTCAAGGGCATAGCAGGCACCGCTGAAAAAGTCGGTTATTCTCTGGGCTTCGTCCTTACCCAAGCCCTCCAGATTAACAAGAACTATTTTCCTGTCCTTGAGATCTTCACAGGCTGCGCTTGCTTCCTCAAGAGATGTAGGCTGTGATACCACTACCTGCATATTTACATTTGTATTTATTCTTACTACATTTCCGCCGTATCCTCTTGATGATGCCTGGTTCCTGAAAGGAGAATAAGGGGACGGCTCCTGAGAGGAGCGTTTGTTTCTGCTGAAGTTTTTAAAAGAAATGAGGTCCCTTACCTTACTGCCGCTTTCCTCAGATTCATAATCATCATAATCTTCATAATCATCATAATCCTCTTCGTAATCATCAGGCTCTCCCATAACTGCATTCTTTAACTTATCGAACCACTCTGCCATTTTTGTCCTCCTATCTTTATATGTTATAGTTTCTTTCTCCGAAAATGCCTGTGCCTATACGCACTATGTCGGCACCCTCTTCTATTGCAACGATATAATCATTTGTCATTCCCATTGACAAATGCTTCATATCTATATTATCATAGTTTTTTCCTGCTATGTCAACAAATAATTTTTTCATTTGCCTGAAATATGCTCTGTTATCTTCAGGATCCTCACTATAGGGAGCTACTGTCATAAGGCCTTTTACCCTTACGTTAGGCAGCTTGCTTACTGCAAGAGCAAGGCCTTCGGCTTCGTCAGGAGGTATACCATGCTTTGCCTGATCGCCGCTTATATTTACTTCTATAAGTACGTCCATAACGACACCTGCCTTTTCCGCTCTCTTGTTTATTTCCTCAGCAAGATGCAGACTGTCAAGGGAATGTATCATGCACACCTTATCTATTATATATTTTACCTTATTGGTTTGAAGATGACCGATCTGATGCCATCTGACATTTTCTATCTCGGGATATTTGCGGTTTATCTCCTGAGGCTTGTTTTCACCCAGATCCACAAGTCCCAGATCGACTGCCTCTTTTATACGTGGCACCTCTACAGTCTTGCTGACTGCAAGCAGAAGTATATCTTGGCGTTTCCTTCCGCTTTTTTCCGCAGCTGCGCTAATATTGGCGTTTATAATATCCAGTTTTTCTTTTATACCCATATCAGTACCTCTTATTCATAGACCATGTCCTCTTTGCGGACATCTTTTATGTCTGTCATTATTCTGTCATACACGTATATATTGGTATTCTTTGAAGGATCCAGTATAGTATGCGTATTGTTGCTTACGGAATTATCCATATTTATTGTCTTGAACTCGGCAATACCTGTGTTGACAACATAAATTCCCTTTGTATTCAGTACATCTGCTATGGCAAAGGTTTCATCGGTCCCCTGCTTTTTTATGGTATCGCCTACATTTATAACTCCAAGCTGTACGGGAACAAAAGACATTTTGCTTTCCTCATCGCTGCCGGATACAGATACGGCAACTTCTGTAACATTCTGATTCTCATCTGTACCTGTGACCTTATATACATTGCCGTCTGTTATATAGTCCGTAGGTATTCTGAGGAGAGTTTCCTCAGCTATAGCCGCATTCGGTATCTTGAAGCCCATTTCCGTATTTTCAATATCAAATGTGATATTTCTCATATTGATAAAATCCAGAATATCCTTTGTAATGCTCAGCACCACATATTTTTCCTTGCTCTTCACATCTCCTGTGATCTCGTATACCTCAGCTGCAAGGCTGTGCTTCTTGCCGGCATTGTCTTTGGCATATATGGTATGGATGTCGCCCTTTTCCCATTCCGATACATAGCTGCTGTCTATATATGAAGCAATATACCATGTATTGGAGGTTATGAGCCTGAATGCAGGACTTCCTGATTTTACGCTTGTCTTAAAGCTGTTTTCAGAAGAAGCCGATGATGAGGTATCGCTTTTTGAAAGCGAAAGCATGGTATCAGTCGTCAGCTTTGATTCCATACCGTCTACATAATAGGAAACTATTCCGCTTTCCTCAGCGGTTATGCGGCTTATATTGTCGTTGAGCATTTCCTCCTGCTCCTTCTTTTGTGAAACAAGATTCCCAAGCTCTCCGCTGCTTTCGGACAAAAGAAGCTGATTTCTTGCATCAAGCTGCTTTTGTATACCGCTTTTAAGCTCATATACATCTCCTATATTCATCTGAGCAAAATCCATAGCGCTTGTATCTATTATATTCCTGACTGCCGTATTGCTTTTGCTTACATCTTCAGAATATATGGATATATCCTCTCTTTCGGTCTGGAGCTTCATTATGCTTTCATTTATATCGTCAAGTGCCGCCTGCATACGTGCAACTGTTGCCTCGTCCTTTATGCTGCATACAGCCGTATCTTTTTTTACTCTTTCGTTATCTGCAACATCGTATGTTATAACTCCTGCCGCATCGGTGTTGTATACCTTTTCATTCCTTATTATAATACCCTGTGCGGACTTTGGAGTATCGATAGTGCCGTATGAAAGAACATCATAGTTGACCATTTTCTTTGTCAGAAAATTATATGACGTACCTATTATATATACAAAGCACAGCAAAAACAAAAACATAAATATGGGAAAAGCGCTTCTGTTTCTTCTGGCCTTGCCCTTATTTGAGTTTATTATCCTCTTGCCCTCTCTTATCCTTACGCCGCTGTCACGGCTGCGGACTTCAAAGCCCTTTATATTACTGTAGCCCGAATATATGCTTGAGC
>CANQBT010000103.1 GCA_947589405.1 uncultured Clostridia bacterium
GCTGGTCCCAACCTTAGCTAACTGAAAGAAATGTCTTTAGGCATTTCTTTCAAAGTGTCGATTTTATCGACACGCTCAAGGGGATACTTTACGGTATCCCCTTTAATATTATTTGTTATTCTTTTTTATCTGCTTCTGCTTCTGTTTCCTCTTCCGCTTCCGCTTCGGGCTCAGCCATACCGCATATCTTTTTGTATACATCAATATATTCGCCTGCGCTTGTATCCCATGAGAACTTTGTGTTTATAGCGTTGGAAACGACTTTATTCCAATGCTCGGGTACCTCATATACCTCAAGCGCTCTGTCTATAGCCCATAACAGACCGCCTGCATCGTAGTCATGGAACTGGAAGCCGTTGCCTTCTCCCGTTTCGGGATCAAAGTGTTGTACCGTGTCCACAAGACCGCCGGTAGTCCTTGTAACGGGGACCGTACCATAGCTCATGCAGAAAAGCTGACCGAGACCGCATGGCTCAAATAAGCTTGGCATAAGGAAAAGGTCGCTGCCGGCATATATCTTCTGAGCAAGAGTATCGTCAAATAAAATATTTGCGCTTACCTTGTCGGGATAGCGATATGCCAAGTCACGGAACATATTCTCATAATGATAGTCGCCTGTGCCAAGTACCACAAGCTGAACATCTCTTGAAAGCAGGTTGTGAGCAGCCTGTAATATAAGATTGATACCCTTTTGATCCACAAGCCTTGAAATTATGCTGAACATAGGAACATCTGCTCTTTGCGGAAGTCCCAGCTCTTCCTGGAGCCTTCTCTTGTTTTCAGCCTTTCCGCTCATGTCATCTGCTGAGAAATTGGCATATATCTTAGTGCTGTCTGCGGGATTGTTAATGTCGTAGTCAATACCGTTTACAATACCGTAAAGCTCGTGGTTCCTACAGCGCAGAACGCCGTCAAGACCATAGCCGTACTGAGATGTCTGTATCTCATAGGAATATGTCTTACTTACTGTAGAAATGGCGTCTGAATAAAGCAGACCTGCTTTCATAAAGCTGACAGCATTGAAAAATTCCAGCTTGTCATTTGTAAAGTAATAGTTGTCATCAAGCTCCATCATTCTGAGAGTATCTCTTGGGAACATACCCTGATACTGGAGATTGTGTATTGTAAAGAGAGTCTTTACCTTAGAAAAA
This sequence comes from uncultured Clostridia bacterium, assembly GCA_947589405.1. Classification (GTDB taxonomy): domain Bacteria; phylum Bacillota; class Clostridia; order Lachnospirales; family CAG-274; genus CANPXH01. The sequence goes on from CANQBT010000103.1 coordinate 1,152, forward strand.
TACTTTAGCTTGGAATATCTGTCCTTTACATAAAGGCATATAGGGCCTGTCTGCCAATCGTTGCAATGGATAACATCGGGAATAAAATCGATGTAATCAAGAAATTCTATAGCAGCCTTACAGAAAAACGCAAATCTTTCATTGTCATCGCCGTAGCCATAGTAGCCTGCTCTGCCAAAATAAAAATCATTGCCTATCATGTAGGTAGGAACATCTGCATTAAGTGTAAATATGTCTGCCTTCTGCTTACGCCAGTCAAGCGTAACGTCAAATGATGAAACATATTCACAGCTTGTAAGAAACTTGTCGTTGATCGTTCTGTATTTGGGAAATACTACCCTTGCGTCTACACCTGCCTTGCGAAGTGCTTTAGGCAAAGAGCCGGCTACATCACCAAGACCGCCGCTTTTGGCATAAGGCGATACCTCTGATGATACTATCAACACCTTTAAATCCATAAAAAATCCCTCCTTCTGGTTGCAGATAAACAGAAATATTAAAATTTCTGTTTATTTTTTCTAAATTTATTATATAATTAAATTATGCTAAGTTAATTATACTATGTAAAAAGAAATTTCGCAACATAAAAAAGGAGATTTTTAAAAAAATGAAAAAAATATTGTCACGTAACGAAATAAAAAAAGAATATAAATGGAGTATAGAGGACCTTTTCAAAAGCGATGAGCTTTGGCAGAAGGTATATGACGAAACTGAGGCTTCTTTTGCTAAGATGGATAAATACAGGGAAAATCTTGATGCAGACAGCCTTTACGACTGTCTGAAGCTTAGGGATAATATATCCCTTAATACTCAGCAGCTTTATGTATATGCCAATCTCAGAGCCAATGAGGACAGCACCGATACATTTTATCAGGAGCTTAGCGGAAAAGCCGACAGACTTATAACGCTGTATTCTCAGGCTGTTTCATTTATAGAGCCTGCAATACTTGCTATGGACAGGGAGGCGCTTAAAGACCGTCTTGACAAGGACCTTAAGGAATATGCTCATTATATAGAGGATATTCTGAGAAGCTCAGAGCATATACTTTCCGCCGACAAGGAGAAGATACTTGCTCAAGCCTATGAAGCTGCACAGGGACCGTCAAATATATTTTATATGCTCAACAATGCGGACATAAAGTTCAAAAATGCTGTTGACAGCAATGGAGATGAGCATTTACTCACTCACGGCACATATTCCTCTTGTCTTGAGAGCAGGGACAGGACACTCAGGCGTTCTGCCTTCAACAATATATATGACAGTTATTATGCTCAGAAAAATACCCTTGCCGCCATATATTCCGCCTCTGTCAAAATGGATCTGTTCAATGCAAGGGTAAGGAACCATGCTTCTGTTCTTGACTCAATGCTTTTTGTTGGAAACATACCTACAGAGGTATATCACAGACTTATTGAAACGGTAAACGCTCATCTTCCTCTTATGCACAGATATATGAGACTCAGGAAAAAAATACTTGGTCTTGACGATATGGATATGTATGATATTTATACGCCTATAGTAAAAAACACAGATACAAGAAAAACCTATGATGAAGCAAAGAAAACCGTGCTTGAAGCCTTGAAGCCGCTGGGAGAGGAATACTGCGCCAAGCTGAATAAGGCGCTTAACGATGAAGGCTGGGTGGATATATATGAAAATGAAGGCAAAAGAAGCGGCGCATACAGCTGGGGCGCCTATGGCTGTCACCCCTTTGTTTCCTTGAATTATGACGATACCGTCAATTCTATGTTTACGCTGGCTCATGAAATGGGACACGCTATGCATTCCTACTATACATGGAGTAATCAGCCTGTTATATACGGCGATTATACCATATTTGTAGCAGAGGTAGCCTCTACCGTTAACGAGGCTCTTCTTATGCAGCACCTTCTCAAAATAACAACAGACCTAAATGAAAGAAAATACTTGCTCAACTATTTTATGGAGCAGTTCAGGGGAACTCTTTTCAGGCAGACTATGTTTGCGGAATTTGAGCTGGAAACTCATGCAATGGCTGAAAGAGGAGAAACTCTTACCTTTGAAAATATGTGCAGGATATATTCTGCTCTTAACGGCAAATACTATGGTACGGCTGTGAACAACAATGAAAAGATAAGCTGGGAATGGTCAAGGATACCGCATTTTTACACCGCCTTTTATGTATATCAGTATGCTACCGGCTACAGCGCCGCAATTACCCTTTCGGAAAAGATACTCAATGAAAATGGAGCACAAGATTATATCCGTTTCCTAAAGGGCGGTTCTTCACAGTACTCCATAGATCTGCTCAAAAAAGCAGGAGTGGATATGACACAAAGTGCGCCTGTTGAAAAGGCTATGAAGGTATTTGAGGGCATATTGGATGAGATGGAGAAGCTTTCCGAATAAGGGAAAGCTGTTTAAGCAGGCGGAAGGGTTATAATATCGACCATTCCGTCAGCTTACGCTGAAGGGTCGATATTAATTCTTCCTAATGCAAGCATCACTTAAAACGGTCCCCTTCCATTGAGAAGGGGACCGTTCCTTGTTTCAAATATTATCTGTTCAGCTCTAAGGCTTAATGAAAGAGATTTACATTATCAAGCCTTAGCGCCTTCCTTTTGCGTAAGGGCTCTGAGGCCGCTTATTGAAACTATTATGCCAAGTATGAAAAGGGCAATGGCAAAGGCGAGCTGCAAAGCGTCGCCGCCTATATTTTCGGTAGTTCTGGCAATGATACCTGAAGATTTTGTATATATAGTGATGCCGAGCATTGAAAGAGTGACTATAAGCATCATTACCATAGGGATCCAAAGCATCCAGCCCTGTCTTTTTGTCTTTTTGAAGAATACTGCACAGGCAATAAGAGCAAGAGCAGAAAGAAGCTGATTGGCTGAACCGAATAAGGGCCATATATTCTTATAGCCTATCTTTGCAAGGGCAAAGGCTACAGCAAGAGTAATTATTGTTGAAAAGTACTTGTTTGTGCAAACCTTTGTGATAGGACCCATATTTTCCTCATCTGTGTCTGAGTCTACAAAAAATTCCTCAAAGGCAAGTCTGCCTATTCTTGCAACAGAGTCAAGAGATGTAAGAGCAAAGGCTGATACGGAAAGAGTTATAAGAGTCATGCTTATGCTCTGAGGAACTCCGATCTTTGTAAGGAAACCGGCTACGCCTTCTGCAAATATAACAGGCTGAGTTTTGTCGGGGATTATACCGTTTTTGGCAACAGAGCCTACTGCAATAAGGGCTATTATGGCAAGCATACTTTCCATAAGCATTGCGCCAAAGGATACGGGAAGCATATTTTTCTCATTCTTTATCTGCTTAGATGCAGTACCTGAGGAAACCAGAGAATGGAAGCCTGAAACGGCACCGCAGGCAATGGTAACGAAAAGATATGGGAAAAGTGTCTGTCCTTCTACATTCCAGCCGTTAAATGCTGCAAGCTCCATAGTTGGTCTGGCAATGAGTACGCCAAGTACTGAAGCTACTATCATTGCAACCAGAAGATAGCTGTTGAGGTAATCTCTTGGCTGAAGAAGTACCCACACGGGAGCGATTGAAGCGATTGCAATATATATGAAAATTATTATGCGCCATGCGTCTGCGCTTATATATATAGGGAATAAAAGTCCCAGAGCTATACATACTACCAGTACTACTATCGCAACTATTGTATTTACCCACTTGTTATGACATATTCTCAGGAAAACACCGAGACATATGGCTGCTGCTATGAAAAGACAGCTTGTTGAAGCTACCTGACCGTTTGCCAGTATAGGATCTGAGCCTGCTCCTGTAATTATCCTGAGCAGAGCTGTCGTTCCCTTGCTTATAAATGAGGCTGATTGACCGTCTGCCAAAGCGGTAACGTTTTCAAAGCCCTTGAATGTTTGACATACAACATCTGCAAAAGCTGCGACTACAAGTATGGAGAAAAGCCATGTAAATATCATGAAAAGCTTCTTGCCTACCTTGCCTATATACAGCTCTATTATGTATCCGATAGTCCTGCCTTTATTCTTAACTGATGCATACATAGATGCAAAGTCCTGAACGGCGCCAAAGAACACACCGCCTATAAGTATCCATAAAAGCACAGGCACCCAGCCGAATATAGCTGCCTGTATAGGACCGTTTATGGGACCGGCGCCTGCTATAGACGCAAACTGGTGACCGAATACTACATTTGTGTCGGCAGGAACATAATCCACACCGTCCTCCATTTCATAAGCAGGAGTTTTGGCATTCTCATCAATTCCCCAGAGATTAGCCAAATATCTTCCGTAAATGAGATAGGCGCCACCCAATACGATGATCGCAATGATCATAATGATCAAACCATTCACAATAATTCCTCCTTTATAATAATAACTAAATATAATAATGAATGATTATATTATTATTGCAAATTAATTTTATAACAATTACGTGGAAATTACAACATAAAATAAAGATTTTTTATGATTTTTTTAAAAAATTTCTGTAAAAATTTTATTAATTGCCGAAAATAATTAAAAAATAGGCTCATATGGGAAGAAAACGGCAGGGTTTTGGACAAGCTTTACATAAAAAGGGGAAACCCCTGACCGTAAGGTCAGGGGCTTAAGTAGGATAAACCATTATATATAGATAAAGGAACTTTAATAATTAAGTACTATCTATAAAAGACAGAAGAAATAAATTCCTTATCTGCTTTGTCATAGCTGCATTACTGCCAGCCATAGTGACCTGAAAGCTGTATCTCTTCATCAGTTTTCAGGAAGTTTTCATAACTCATAGAGCCAAGATCGTCAGTAAGGTTATCGTCCCATGCAAGATCTACATGAAGCTTTACACCGTCTACCGTAACGATGTTCCAAGCATGGTTCATACCTTCGCTCACTACTATTTCACAGGGAACTCCAAGCTTTTCACAAGCATATTTGAAGCCTAATGAAAATGCATTGCAGGTACCTGTCTTATTGACAAACAGGTCGTAAGCCGTATAAGAGGTGTGTGAAAAATCATAGCTGTAGTTATTTATAAAATAATCGTGGATAGCCGTAAGCTTTTCCGTTATTGTCATTGAGCTGTTAACGGTTGAAAGAGCCTCGTTTGCAGCCTTGTCAAAGGAATCCTTCTGAGCCTGTATCTCGCTGTTGCTTCCCGCATAGGATACAACAAGCTCCTTAGCGTAGCCTGTATCTGTCATATAAGTACATTCCACAGAATTGTTTACATAGAAATAGTCGGGATTGGAATCCACCATATCCAGATAAAAATCCATAGCCTGGTCTGTAGTAACATTATATTTACTTATATCGATAACGGTATTGAGAGTACCTATGCCATTGTCAATAGCACTTTCCAGACCGGCAACATCTGCTGCGCTGACTGCTGACGCCATTGATAATGTCAATACTGCTGCCATTATCGCTTTGATCGAATTATTTAATGCTTTCTTCATATTACGCATCTCCTTTTCAGGAAACCTTCAACATAAAATTAAAAAACGCCGCCTGTGGTAAAAGCGGCAACGCAACTAATACAGCATGGTCATATGTGACCTATATGCTGAAGCTTCTGTATTATACACAGGCAACCGGCTGGCTTACTCCCCCTGAGCTTAGCCCCTTAGTTTTGCGTCCTTGACTTTCACCAAGTTTGCCAAATATAATGTTAATGGCCTCTCCAAACACATAACAAAAAAACTATATCACTTATTGTGTTTATAGTATAACTTGGCAAAGGTGAATTGTCAAGTACTTTTGGAAAAAATGTTTCACAAAATATTTACAAATTTTAACAAGCCGTTTTGTATATTATTTTAGCTTTTCAATAAGCTCGGAAACTGTGATAAATTCTATGCCTTGACTCTCAAGCTCCGGGCATGTATCTCTTATGGCATCGGCGGTTATCCTTCCGCCTTCGGCTCCGACATGACCTATAGCAACGGCATAGCCTTTTTCAAGAGCTATTTCTCCTGTTTTTTTCATATTCTCCTTTATTTTTCCTATGTCGTCGGTGCTGTCCAGAAATACATCTCTTTTTATATAGGGGATAGAAATTTCTTTAGCTATTTCTTCGGCAGCAGATCTTGCCGTAGTGACGCTGTCTACAAAAAACATATTTTTCTCCTTTGCAGCCTCC
>CANQBT010000104.1 GCA_947589405.1 uncultured Clostridia bacterium
TGGCAAGCTATCTTGTGAACGAAATAAGAAGTATATTTGAAAACGGTGTAAAGCTTGGCTGGAATGTTCCAAATTTCCTTATAAGGGGACTTGAGGTGGCGGACAAAGCTATTGATGAGATAGCCAATGGCAAGGAGTGATAGATATGTATATTGATGGATTAGATTTGCCTTATTATAATATACCATCAAATCCTGCTAATTATGGAAGCTACAGGGCATTATCGTTAATCAGATACATAGTTATTCACTATACAGCTAACAATGGAGATTCAGATACAGGTAACGGCTCATATTTTAGTCGTACATCTGTAGGTGCTGGTTCGCAGTTATTTGTTGATAATGATAGCTGCACTCAAAGCATACCATTTGAGCGGATCGCTTTCCATTGTGAGACTAAAGGTATGAAGTTTAAATGTGACTGCCGCAACGCCAATAGTATTGGTATAGAAATGTGTAGTATTAAAATAAATGGACAATACGTTATACCAAAAGAAACGATGCTTAATACTGTTAAGGTAGTTAAGTATCTGATGCAGAGATTTAATATTCCTGCAGAGAGGGTTATACGTCATTACGATGTTTGCGGTAAGCTCTGCCCTGAACCGTGGGTGAGAGTACCGTCAGAATGGCAGGAGTTTAAAAAATTGATACAAGGAGATGAGGATATGACTGAAGCGCAAGCAAGAGAAATTGCAAGACAGGAAGCAAACGACATGGTATACAAATACAGAGATAAGGTATATAACAAAATAAGCGAGATCCCCGACTGGGGCAAGGCTACCGTACAGAAGCTTTATGATAAGGGTATACTTAAAGGTACCGATAAGGGTCTTGAAATAAGTGAAACGCTGCTCAGAGTGCTTGTTATAAATGACAGAGCAGGAATATATAATTAAAAAAAACAGGGTATGCACTTCGGTGCATACCCTTATTTTTTTTGCTAAAAATATTGACAAAAGTATATTATTTTGATACCTTAAATGTAGGGATAGACCTCAATATAATTTGTCACTTCTTAATAGGAGTGTGAGTTATAGTCATATTACTTAACAACTGAGATGTAAAATAAACTGGAGTGGGAGGGTTAAATGTCCTCCTTATAGAAAATTTAAAGGTGGTATAAGATTGTATTACATAGTTACAAAGACGGTAGATACAGATGGCAAGGTAGAATGCACCTTAACAGAATGTGAGGGGCAAATACCTAGTACTTCTACACTTAGTTCAGAGGGCGGCAAGTCAATCATTGAAACGTATTTTAATAAAAAAGAAAATGCAGAGTTATATGCAAAGGCGATAATTGCTGAATCCAAAGGTGAGTTGGATTTGCTTTTATCCAAAACTCTTGAAGGATTGAAGAGTAGAATAGGAACGAGTAAGTTAAAGCAAGTCCGGGAGGATGCTGGCTTATCTCAGTATCAGCTTGCAAAAAAAGTAGGAATTAAGAAAGAGTTTCTGCAATCTTATGAACAGGGACTTAAGCGGCTTTCCAAGATTGATGTAATCTTAAAAATCTGTTTGGCTTTGGGCTGTCAAATGGAAGATATAATAGACGAACCCGAAATATTAGGGTTGCTTGATAGATACAAAAGCAAGGATTAATATTATTCCTTGCTTTTTAACTTTGTAAAACATTATAAACAAATTCTTCCGTGCCGATGTCTGAAAGAGTGGCTTTTGACTGGTCTGTAACAGCTGCAAATCTCTGGCTTATATATCTGAGTGAGGCGGCAAGCTCACCGTCGGGACCGCCAAACTGACTTATGATGACTTTTGCAAGAGCCGGATCGGTCTTTTTTATTTTTACGGGAAATTCAAGTTTCTTTTCATATATCCACATTATCAGTTATCCTCCTCTATTTGAAAGTTTGCTGACTGCTGCCATGGCCATGGCGTTTCGATCCATTTGAAGGTATCGCCCTTGTTTGATGAACGGAAGGAATAAAGAGGACCGATGATCTCCTCATACTTCATTCTCAGCATATCTGCTTCCTTTATGACTGAGTTGTATTTATCTATAGCCTCCATGTCCTCAGGGTGTGTGTCCAGATAAAGCTGAAGATCCACAGCTATAAAATCAAGTACTGTAAGTCGTTTTAATATCTGATTCTTGTCCATAACTGCCTCCTATTTGTATGGTCTGTACAAGCTGGGAAAGACCGTTCCTTTTACAAGGCCTTCCTCAGGTTCAAAATAACTGCATATTTTCTGACTTGGAACATATGCAAAAGCAAGCTCCTTTACCTTTATATACTCCTCAAAGGGAATGCAGCCGGTATCGGCATTAATATCAGTATTCATTATTTTCATAAATTCACCGCCTTTACAATTTCAATATATGAAATAAAGCGAGTTTGGTGCTTTTACATTATTGATTTTTCCATACATATATTGTATAATTTCAATATAAAGCAATATACGAAGGAGAAATACCATGAACAAGAATACGGCAAAAATATTTTCAAGAATGTATCAGTCCTATGTGACCGGCGGCGATATATATACATACCGTTACAATACCGAAGCGCCTGAGGAAGTGGAAATAGATAAGGGAGCCATACATTCTCTTGAGGAGGACGGCTATCTGAGTATACTTTCAATGGACGACAGAAAGGCAAAGCTTGCCATAACAGATAAGGGCATAGACTACGGAAATGACAACTATTAAAATAAGCGGAAAGGGTATTCAGCCTTTTCCGCTTATTTTATATGTCTTGAATTGAATATTCTTATTGTGGGTTTATCGGGATCTATTTTTTTGAGTATCTCAGCAGTATAATAAGCGTCGCTGAGAGCATTGTGGAAATGCTTATCCTCATCGATCGTAATATCAAGAGCTTCAACCGCATTTTTAAGACCTATTGTACCACCCTTGCTGAAGCCTACGTATTTCGTAGCGATCCTCTGAATATCCACATATTTCATTATGACGCTGCTTTCAGTAAGTCCGTGATAGGTTATATTTCTGTAAAGGGCCTTTATATCGCTGTAGCCCCATGTTCCCAATACCAGATCATCGCCAATAAATTCCCTGAATTTTGTATAGGCTTCGGGGAAATTGGGAGCGCCGTAAAAGTCTGCATTCTTAAAGCCTGTGATCTTCTCTACATACGGGTGTATCTTAGGATAAAGTATAGGCTTTATAAGTATATTGAAGTTACCTGTGGCATTGTATTGTCCATCTACCTTTACTGCGCCTATCTGTATTATTTCAAATCGGCATCTGGGATCCGGCTCGCTTCCTCTTCCACCGTCTCCGAAATCAAACGCCTGATTGAATTCCAGGTCCAGTACTATCATTATTCCACCTCCTGAGAGCATACAACGTCCTTTACCGTTTCGGCAAAGGCTAAGGCAGCCTTTGTTCTGTATGCATTTTCCCTGTACGCTATTACAAGGGTCCAGTTCAGGTCAGAACCCAATGAGTAGTATTTAGGCTGCTTTGTAAGGCCTGCGTACTTTACCGAAAATTCAGGCACAAGACAAAAGCCCATACCTGCTGCGGAAAGTCTGAGAGCAGTTTCTATACCCGATGTTTCCAAAAGCACGTGAGGTTTTATATTTGCCTTTGAAAATATTGCATCGGCAATTTGTCTCAGTCTTTGGCTGGGGTGAAGGAATATGAACTGTTCATCGCTCAGGTCCTTTATATCTATCTGAGGATATGGCGTATCGTTATCAAATGTGTGCTTAGGCTCATAGTCGGGAGGAGCCGCAATATAGAGATTTTCTTTTATAATAGACTCATACTCTATGCCCTTGCTTTTTATAGGCAGATTCATCATGCAAAGATCCACCTGTCCTCTCAGAAGCATATCTTCAAGGGCGGATGAGTTTTCCTCTGTGATCTTAAGCTCTATACCGGGATATTTCTTTTTGAATACAGGCAAAATAGCCGGAAGAGGGTTGTTTGCCTTTGAAGGCGTAAGCCCTATATTCAATCGTCCCTTTTTAAGAGATGAAACATCGTCAAACTCCCTTTGGAGATTCTCAACTATGTTTATAATGTTTTTTATTGACTTGATGTACAGCTCGCCCTCATATGTAAGGGAAAGCGGTATCGTATTCCTGTCGAACAACGATATGCCCAGCTGACTTTCAAGCCTGTTTATATACTGGCTCAAAGACGGCTGTGATATAAAAAGCTTCTTTGCCGCCTTAGAAAAACTCTTCTCTTCATTGATAGCCAAAACGTATTCAAATTCCTTAAGATCCACAAAAATACCCCCTTATAGGATTAACGTTATATATAATATATAAGAAAAAATATTTTATATAATTTCGTATTTATAGTACAATAAATTATGTATAATTACAAGTTTTTTATCGATTTTTTTTGAAAAATTTCACAGGAGGTTTTAAAATGAGCAGACTTGATAAGATCAATGAGCTTATTGACAAGCTGCAGGCGGAACCGACCACAGCCTACAAAAGACTGGAAAAGCTTTTTGACGAAAACAGCTTTGTAGAGCTGGGTGCCTACAACAAGAACGCAGGCGTTGTAACAGGCTACGGAACCGTCAACGGCAAACTGGTATATGCATTTGCACAGGAGGGGGCTGTGAGCACAGATCACGCAAGAAAAATAGACAATGTCTACGACCTTGCTCTTAAAATGGGCTGTCCCGTAGTGGCGGTCATGGATTCCAACGGTATGAAAATCGACGATGGTCTTGACACTCTTGAAGCCTATGGCATAATGTTCAAAAATCAGACTGCTGCCAGCGGCGTTATACCTCAGATAAGCGTTGTGCTTGGAAACTGTCTTGGAATAAGCAGCTTTCTTTCAATACTTTCGGATTTTGTTATAATGTCCGAAACAGGGGCAAAAATGTTTATGTCAAGTCCCAGCATTTTCTCGGGCATAGAGGGCAAGTCCACTACCTATGAAGCACTTGGTGGAGCAAAAACTCTTGCTGAGAACGGCGTTGTGCATTTCAGCTGTCATGACGAATCCGCTTGCTTTGACAAGGCAAGAAAGCTTATAGATATGCTGCCCTCCAACAATATGGACGATTTTACTCAAATACAGCCCACAGATGATCTTAACAGAGAAGATAATGTTCTGAATACCGTTATCCCTGAGGATAACACATCTCCTATAGATATGAGATATATAATAGGATCGGTTGCGGACAACGGTGACTTTTTTGAAATATGCGAAAGCTATGCAAATGAGATAATTGCAGGCTTTATACGTCTTGACGGAGTAACTGTCGGTATCGTTGCCAACAACGGACAGCTTTCATCAGACGGAGCAAAAAAGGCAGGAGAATTTGTAAACATATGCGATGCCTTTAACATACCTCTTGTTACCTTTACGGATATAGACGGATATGTTCACGACAATACCCATGAGCAGAGCAATGTTATTAAATACGGCGCCAAGTTTATGTTTGCCTTTGCAAATGCAACGGTGCCTAAAATAAACGTTATAGTCAGAAACGGCATAGGCAACGCCTATCTTCTCATGAACTCAAAGCATATAGGCGCAGATATTGTATATGCATGGCCGTCCGCCTGTGTTGCGCTTATATCTAAGGAAGCGGCTATCAATATCATGGGAACATCAAGCGAAAGATACGACGAGGTGTCATCACCCTATGAGGTAGCGGCAAAGGGTTATATCGACGGAGTCATAATTCCGTCCACTACAAGAAAGAGAATACTTATGGCGCTTGAAATGCTTATGACAAAAAGAGAAAACACCGTTTTAAGAAAGCATTCAAGCGTTGAATTCTGATAGCCGGAGGTATTATAAATGAATTTACTGAGTATTTTAAACTTTGAAAATTTAACCGAAGGTATTATTGTCACTATCATAGGCTTTGGGATCGTATTTGCTGTGCTTATATTCATATGTATAATGCTTATGATAAGCGGAAAGCTCCTCAGCGTAAAGCCCGAGACTGCATCTTCTAAGGTCCTGACGGTACCCGAAAAGGCAAAGGCAGCTGTTGAAGAGAAAGAAGAAACCGATGATAAAGAAATTGTGGCAGTTATTGCCGCTGCCATATCAGCATATGAAGGAAAGCATATAAGTCCCGACAGACTTGTGGTAAGAAGACTTAAAAGAGTATCCAGCTGGAGCAAGGAAGCAATTGCTGAACAGCAAGGCCGTTTATTTTAGGAGGATTTGAAAATGAAAAATTACAAGATAACAGTTAACGGTAATGTATACGATGTACAGGTTGAGGAAATAAACGCAGCTAATACCGCTGTCAAAGCTGCCGCTCCGACACAGGCAGCCGTTCCCGCAGCGCAGGCTGCTCCCACTCCGACACCGGCGCCGACACAGGCAGCAGCTTCCGTTCCTGCCGGTAAGGGTACAAGTGTTCCGGCTCCAATGCCCGGTACTGTACTTGATATAAAGGTAAATGTTGGAGATAAGGTAAATGCCAATCAGGTAGTAGCCGTACTTGAAGCCATGAAAATGGAAAATGATATTGTTACTCCTGTTTCCGGCACGGTCACAGCTGTAAACGCCACAAAGGGTCAGACAGTAAACTCAGGCGATGCACTTATTACTGTTGCAGAATAATCTGATACAGTCAGGAGGCAGTATTATGTTAGATATGATCACGGAAGCCCTTGCCGACTTTTGGGCAAGCTCCGGTTTTGCGCAGTTTTTCATAGATGATAACTATAAATTCTTGATTATGATCGCCGTTGCATTATTTTTCCTCTGGCTGGCAATTGCCAAGAAGTATGAGCCTTTACTTCTTTTGCCTATATCATTCGGTATGCTTCTTGCCAATCTGCCTAACAGCGGTCTTATGAACGAGCCTGTAAAGGAGCTTATAGACGTGCTGGGAATACAGATGGATCAATATGGCAACGCTATCCCTATGCTTACACAGGTACCGGGCGAAGTATCTCAGAACGGCGGACTGCTGTACTATATATTTCAAGGCGACGCACTTGGAATATTCCCTCCCCTTATATTTATGGGCGTAGGCGCTCTTACGGATTTCGGTCCTCTTATTGCAAATCCTAAGAGCCTTCTGCTGGGAGCCGCAGCACAGTTCGGCATATTTGCAGCCTTCTTAGGCGCTCTTCTGCTTGGCTTTGACTTAAAGGAGGCATGTTCTATAGGTATTATTGGCGGCGCAGACGGTCCTACGGCTATATTTACAACTACACAGCTGGCGCCTCACCTTCTTTCTCGTATAACGGTAGCCGCATATTCATATATGGCGCTTATACCCGTTATAC
>CANQBT010000105.1 GCA_947589405.1 uncultured Clostridia bacterium
TATAAGCCAAGACCGGCATTCCTGTGGAGAGTATACACACAGGGAGCAGGTTGGGGCTGGGCTCAGAGCATATATGCAGGCATAAATGCAGGTGAAGAAAAAGCATCTGATGCTTGGGACAGCGGCAACTATCAGTCCTTTGCATCAGCAGGTACAGTACTTTCAGCAGGCTGGGGAACATATCATGAGCTTGGCCATGTTTTCGACAGCGGTATTATAGGAAAGCCTGAATCCACAAACAATCTTATGGCTCTTATGTCATCTGTTGAGTTCGGATTGGCTACCAGAATGGAAACAGATAACCGCTGGTATAAGCACTATTTAACAGGCTTGAATACAGGCGTTTTCCCTACAACAGATCTTATATTCTATCCTGCTACAATGATATTCCAGCTTGAAATAGCAAATATGCAGGGCTACTTTAATGAAACCGAGCTTTACGAAGATGTAGAGAGCGTATACGGCAAAGCATGTCGTTATGCACGTCAGCATATAAACGAAATAAACAGTCTTTCCTATGACGACAGACTGGCGGTTTGTCTGTCTATGGGTATGGGCGTTGACCTAAGCGACTATTTTACAAGAATGGGACACCCCATAAGCGAAAGCGGACGCTGGCTGCTCCGTAAGCTTCCGAAGGAGACCCGTCCTCTGTACTACATTAACGACCGTACTCTTAAGGGCGGCGCATTTACGGAAACGCAGAAATCACAAAATCCTTCAGCCGAAGTTAATGTTGAGCAGAGCAACGGCAGCGCAAAGGTCACAATAAAAATAAAAGAAAACACATATGCTTCAACTGATGAGACCGATACAGAGAAAAATCTCCAATGCTATGAAATAAGCCGTAAGGACTTATCACAGGAAAACTCAGATTATACATTCTGCGGTATTACGGGAGATGATTTGTCTACAAAGACCGTAAACGAGCTTTATTACTTTGAGGACGCAGACGTTACACCGGGACATAAATATCAATACAAGATAGTGGCATATGACTGTACCTTGAAGCCTGCTACAGCATACTTTGAATCAAGCGGACAGGAGATCCCAAGCGATATTTTTGTTCCTCTTACATGGCTTGGCTTCACAGGCACATCAGGCATTACATTAAAGGTAAACGAGAGCAAGGCTATACATCTGGAATATGCTCCTCTCAGCACCACTTATGACCTTAGCGCCTTAGAGTGGAAGAATAACTTCCTTGACAACTTTACTATAAGCGATGACCCTGATCATCCCGGAGATCCTACATGGAAGCTTATTACCGCAAAGAAGCCTGTAAGCGGCAACATTAAAATAAGTGCAGGCGGTAAAGGCAGCGCCAATTATGCAAAGGGCTATGGCAAGGGCAAAGACGGAAAATATCTGCAAGGTCCTCTTGTAGACATTGATTATAAAGTCAACGTTGTTGCAGATGCTAAGGCAACAGAGCTTAAGGGCGTAGCTATTGAGAATAAAAATGACGAATGGAATAAAGACGGTATAAAACTTAAGCCCGGTCAGAGCGTACAGCTTCTGGCTGCGCCTGTACCTGCAAATGCCGAAAATGTTTCTCCCATAGAGTGGAGTACCAATGAGGACAGTAAGGACGAAGACGACCGTATCATTAAAATAGATAACGGCAATGTTACCGCTCTTAAAGTTGGAACAGCAACAGTTACAGCAACTGTCAGAAGTACCGAAGACGGCTCTAAAACATTTAACGATAAGGTAGACATTATTGTATCGGAGGAAGCTCCCGAGCTAAAAGGAATAAACATTGTTTCATGGAATGAAGGCTCTGATAAATATTCATGTATATACAACGATTTGGAATCAGCGCATAAAATGACTGTTCAGCCTGAACCTTTCAATGCGCAGGTAGATGCTAATTGTATAGAGTGGACAGTAGAATCCGCCAGACCACTAGAAAAAGACGATCCCGGATATATAGAGGGAATGTATACAGATGATGACGTGAAAATGATCAAGGAGTTATATCCTGAATATAGCGTTGTATTTAACCATTTAGAAAGTGGCAGAGAAACGCTTACTAACGTAGGCAGTCCTTTCCCTGCAATTGTAACCGTCAAGGCAACTTTATATCCTAATCATGTTGTTGATGAAAGCGGTAACCCTGTTCCCGAAGAAAAGAAGGGTACAGCTATCTGCAGTAATACTATCGATGTTTTGGTCAGAACAGAAGATGAACCTCCTGCAAACGGTGTAAAGACGCTTACCATTGACAAGGGCACCGCTTCCATGAAGGCAGATGAAAATAAGACGCTTGAGCTTAATCTTACCGCAGACCCTCCACAGGCAAACGGAAGCGACCAAATAACATGGACTTCATCTGACCCTAATGTTGCGGTAGTCGAGCCTGTTTATGAGGAAGCGGAAAATGTGGCAAAGGCTGCTGCTGTAGACAGCGGTGAAGAAGAAGCGCCTAAGAAAACTACTCGGACAGCAGTTGTAAAGGCCGTAAAGCCCGGTACCGCTATAATCACAGGTATCTGGGGCGGTAAGCAAAGCTCATGTGTTGTTACCGTTAACGGAGATCTTCCTCTTACAGGCGTATACTTCAAGGTAGGCAAGGACGTTAAAACAGCAGACATAAAGAAGGATATGGTCGTAGGCGACACATATCAACTCCTTCTATATCCCGAGCCTATGGACGCCACCAATTTAAATGATGTGCAATGGGAAAGCAATAATACAAGTGTTGCCAAAGTTGATGAAAAAACAGGACTTGTGACTGCTCAAAGCGCAGGAGAGGCTGAAATAACAGGTACAATTTCACAGAAGAACGGAAATTCATACTCACTTAAATGTGCCGTTACAGTCAAAGACAAGGTAATACCTCTTGAAGGCATTTCATTAAGTGAAAGCACTCACGATATGAAGGTGGGAGATAATGTAGACATAATACTTTCTCCTCGTCCTCTTAATGCAAATGAAGGTCTGGGCAATGTAGAATGGAAGAGTAGCAACGACAGTATAGTATCTGTAGCTGCACTTGCCCATGAGGAAGGCTCTCGTGAGCATAAGGCAAGATTGACCGCAAAGGCTTCTGGCACATGTACGATAACCGCTAGATTAGGCGAATTTGCAATGGATTGTACCGTTATTGTAGAAAAAGAAAAGGTGCCTGTAGACCTTAAGCTTTATGATACCGAAAAAAATACGGAAATAACAGACGGTACAGTTGATATGAAGGGTGCAAACGATAAGGTATGGCTTGACTGCCGACTCAACGGCATTGTCGTAGGAAGCAATGATATTTACTGGAGCAGCAGCAACGAAAATGTTGCAAGCGTAGAGCAGGACGGCACAATAACAGCCCTTTCGGAAGGCACGGCAGTTATAAGCGCCACATCGGCAAGTCACGGCTCTTCAGCCGAATGTACCGTAAATGTACCGAACGGCGCCGTTACGGTTCCTCCGACTAAGCCCGAGCATCATGGCACCCATGTTAATTACACTATCGATCCTGCAAGCGACTATAACGGTAAGGTAAATATTAGCAAGACCGTTACGGAAAATGAAATAAAGCTTACAATAGTACCTATACCCGGACAGATAGATGTTACCGAATTAGAAGGCTTTACGCTCTATCTTGCAGAATACGAAAAGAGCGTTGACAGTACTGTAAATGACAACAGCATAAGCAAAAATGTAATTGTCGGAACACAAAGTAAAGACGAACACGGAAACATTATCCTGACTGTTCAAAAGCCTACCTCAGGCAACTATAAGCTTCTGCTGTGGGATTCACATCAACGTCCTGTTATAGAAGAAATTACATCTTTCTGACATGCTGAAAGGAGGTCTTGAAATGAAAAAATTTATTTCGGTTTTAGCGGCTATAACAGTTGCTTCTGCAATTTCAACAGATATATATGCCGCTTCCATAACTATAAATAAAGCGGAAAAAACAAGCACAAACGCAGTTTCCGTTGAATGTACCGTGACCGACCCTGACCCATATCAGGAAATCACCGTAATTTCATGTGAAGAAAACAATAAGGACTATTCAAAGGATCTGATATATATTGACCAGTACAAGACGGAAATGTCAAGCACCAATAATAAATTCAGCTTTGAATTTTCACCTGCGTCATGGTCTGATTTCGTAAGTAATGATAAGGCGTATATTGTAAGAATAGGCGGAAGCAATGTTGACACACCTGCCGTCATGGCGATCGCCTCTTACGGCGGAACTGTGGTATACACCACAGGCGACATAAACGGTGACGGTATTATAGACAAAAAAGATGCAATACTGCTTTTGAAGTATACGTCAGGCATAGCAAAGCTGACAGAAGCTCAGATCGAAGCAGGTAACGTAAATAAAGACGGAAACGTCGACATTTTGGACGTATCTGAAATTTTGAAAAAAACAAACGAAGGTCAGAAATAATTTAAGTGCAAGACCACCGACTGAGTCGGTGGTCTTGCACTATCCTTTTTATCGGTATTTGCATATAAGCTCTTGATTTTAATATCATATGCAATATTTATTCAAGATATTTTTCTCTTAGGGTATCTATATCGGCTTGTGACAGACCAAGCCCGATCATTATATAGTCCATTACAGAGCCATATTTTACCTCTGCGCTGTCAAGTGCGGCAACAAGGTCGTTTTTGTCAACGCCTGCGCCTATAAGGCTTATGCGTTTGGCTTCCTCTTCGGTACAACCTCTTTTAACGGCTTCCTTCTTTATATATTCTCTTTCTGCGGTATAGGCTTCGTTTGTAAGCTCATAGTCCTCTATCACAGTCTTTTTGTCTGCGCCCAAAGCCAGAAGCAGAAGAGCGGCGCCCATGCCTGTTCTGTCCTTGCCCTGAGTGCAATGCCACAGCACAGCGCCCTCAGCATTTAATATAATGCGGAAAAATTTGCCGTAGCCCTCTCTTGCCTTTTTGCTTAAGAGCAGATCCTTGTATATATCATTGAAGCCCTCTATTTTTGAATAGCCTATAAGACGGCCTATTTTGTCATTTTCCGCCGCTGTCATGCCTTCAAGTACCTCGTCCAGAACATCATCGCTGCCCTCTTCCTCAAGCACCGATATGTGTATATTTCTTGCGCTCGTTATATCTCTGTCGGGGGATTTATCCCTTTCGGCATCGGTCCTAAGGTCTATTACATCGGAAACATTGTATTTTTTACATAATGTCTCCGCATCGGTCTCAGAAAGAGCATCTATGCTGCCGCTTCTGAGCAGAAGTCCGTTCTTTACCCTTCTGCCTTTGTCGCACTCATATCCTCCCAGCTGTCTTGCGTTCAGAACGCTTTCAAGTCCGATGCTTTTATCTTCAAGCTTTATTTTATGGCTTTCCTCTTTTTTAACGATGTCTTTTCTCAATAGCTCCGTCATGGCATCAAGACTGTTGCCACTTTCCAAGAGGTATGTATAAAAATACTTTATACTGTTTATATCCTCCAGAACTCCGCAGTCGTCTATGCCCTGAAGCTCCATTACGGTCACGGCTATGCGCAGGTCTATAAACAGTTCCAGATCGTCCCAATTGCCTTCACCGCATTCCTTATTAAGACAATAGCCTATTTTCAAATATGGCATAATATGGTCGTACAATATGCTTCTGCAATCCGTACCCTTCATATAGCCCTTCTGCATACAGTCCACAACAAAGGCAGCCACATCGTACAGATAATGGGTATAAAGGCAGCTGTCAAAGTCAAAAAGCCATATATTATTAGCCTCCACAAAGAAATTATTCATATGAAAATCTCCGTGACATATGCCGTACACACCCTCGTCCTTAGGCAGAGAAAATACCTTTTCCGTTATTTTGTCTATCCTTTCCCTTAGCTTGGGGCTTAAAAGACCATATGATTTTTTCTTTCTTTCTGCATGAAGCTCTTCCATAGACTTTCTCATATAATTCATGCCCAGTTTACGCTCGTCTGTGCTTGCCATATGTATTATGCCAAGAAGCTCGCCTACGCATATGAAAAACATAGGGCTTATCTTTATGGTCTCCTGTAGACTGCCTCTGGCTGTTCTGAACATACTGGCTCTGTACAAGGTCCCGTTTATTTCAAATTCTTCCATTATATTATTTTTAACAGACGGCTCAGGCTCGCATATAGTCTGCTTGAACAGCTTGAGATCGTCTACCCACAAAAGCTCGCTTAATATTTCCTGTCTTGTTCTTCTCGGGGTCATGCTTACCCTTATCATATAGGGCTTATTTGCAAATATGAAGGCATAGTGCTGTGTGGAATATTCCAAAACGGCATTATCTATATCTACATTGTAACATTCCAAAAGCTTTTCTCTTAATTTTCTTCTCAGATTTTCGTCCATGTTGTCATCTTCTTTCAATATATATGAATAGGATCACAGTCATTATAACATAAATATATCGCCTGTAATATTGTCGTTTGTGAACTCAAAATAACAGTTTACGCCATTGAGACTAAATATGTCCATTATTGTTTGACGAAAGCAAAATTTCTATGATATAATAATAAAATAGTTCAAAAAGGAGGTAGTGTTTTGGGACTGCTTACTATATTTACAATAATATTATTTATGATCGTAGCTATAAGCGTAGCAAATGAAAGATTTATAAAAATGCCTAACGAAATAGCTCTTCTGATTTTTACGCTGCTTATGTGTATAATACTGAGAGCCGTTCTCAAATATACGGACATAGCTCCTGCAAAGGATTTGTCCGACAGTCTTAAAAGCATAAATCTGCATACATATCTTATAGACGGCGTTCTCTGCTTCATGCTCTTTGCAGGCGCAGGAAAGGTATCCTTTGGCAAATTCAAAGCCAATCTCAAAATAATAACGCTTTTTGCATTTTTGTCAACGGCTGTTTCGGCATTGGCATACAGTCTTGTATTCTACTTGCTCACCCATGCGGCAGGCTTTAATGTCAATATATGGGTCTGCATACTTTTAGGCTGTATAGTTTCGCCTACGGACCCCATAGCCGCAACCGGCATTATGAATAAGCTGGGACTTTCAAAAAGCGTGACTACCGTTATAGAAAGCGAAAGTCTTTTCAACGACGGCATGGGCGTAGTGCTTTTTATATTCATAAAAAGCATAGTAGAAAATATGGGCAGAGAAAACTTCGTGCTT
>CANQBT010000106.1 GCA_947589405.1 uncultured Clostridia bacterium
GGCGCTCAGAATAATTATAAGTATTTTTTTCATTGTACTGCTCCTCCTCTTGATACTGCTTTTACATACTCTCTCTCGTTATCATCAAGAAGTCGGTATTCTCCTTCATCAAGACCTTCATCAAGCTTTATTTTCCCAAAAGAGATCCTCTTAAGATGGACCACTTTGCAGCCCTCAGCTTCAAACATTCTCTTTATCTGATGGAACTTTCCCTCCCTCAGAGCCACCTCCGCAACGGTAAGCCCGTCTTTCTTCTCCTTTATTATAAGCTCTGCGCTCTTTGTTGTAAAGTCCTTTAATTCAATTCCGTCTCTGAATTTTTTAACGGTATCGTCATTCACATCGCCTTCAACATAGGCAATATATCTTTTTTCCACATGCTTTGAAGGTGAAAGAGAGTTATGAGCAAAGGCGCCGTCATTTGTAAGTATGATAAGTCCCGTAGTATCCTTGTCAAGCCTTCCCACAGGAAAAAGCCCCAAGCTTTTGTACTCTTTGCCGATAATATCGGTAACGGCTGTATCTCTCGGATCTTCGGTGGAAGAAACAACGCCTGACGGTTTATTAAGCATGATATATACATATTTTTCATTTTCCACAATATTTCCGTCAAGGGCAACAGTATCCCCTTCATTTATTTTATATTCAGGAATTCTTATGCATATACCGTTTACCGCAACTCTTCCTGACTTAATAATATGCTTTATCACAGAGCGTGAGCCCTTTCCTCTGTTGGCCAAAAATCGATCAAGTCTTTCTCCTGACAAAAAATTCACCTCAAAATTAATGAATTTGTAATGAAAAATTATATATACAAATCAAAAGGAATTTGATATAATTATATTAAATATATTCAAAATTGTCAAAAAAAAATTATATCAGGAGGAAAAAACAATGGCAATTATCAAGGAAATCATATGCACAGAGGCAGACGGTTCTCTCAGCTTCGGCAACTATACGGTAGCGGAAAAGCAGAAATTAGAGGGCTTTAAGGTCGGAGAGGACACCTATAAGGTAAGGACTCACAAGGACGTTACACGTCTTTCCAAAAACGGCAACCTTGTTCTTGAAACCGTTCCTGGCGCTGCTGTGCACAGCCTTAAGATAAGCGCAAACGGCGCAGTATTCTCAATAGAAGGCAATGGCAGCACAATGGTAACGATAGAGCTTGAAAAAGATACAAATTACTCAATTTATATAGATGATGTAAACGTTGACAAAATAAAGAGCAATCTTTCAGGCAAGGTAAGCTTCAGTATAGAACTGAACGACAGTCCTCAGTCCGTTAAAATAATAAAGCATTGATCATGGCAAAGAGCAAGACCAAATTCGTTTGCCAAAACTGCGGCTACGAAACTGTAAAGTGGCTGGGCAAATGTCCCTCTTGCGGAAGCTTCGGCACTCTTCAGGAGGAGGCTGTGACCTCTGTCAAAAGCAGAGGTACAGGGCTTTCCTCCTCTGTAAGACCTCAGACGCTCAGCGAAATAACGACAGAGGAAGAGGACAGAGTGCTTACGGGACTGCCTGAGCTGGACAGAGTGCTTGGCGGCGGGCTTGTAACAGGCTCCCTTACTCTTGTAGGCGGCTATCCGGGTATAGGCAAGTCCACACTTCTGCTTCAAATATGCAGGCAGCTTGGCAAACAGAATAAGAAAATACTTTACGTATCGGGAGAAGAATCTCCCAAACAGATAAAAATGCGGGCTGACAGGCTTGGTATAAGCACAGACAAGCTCAAGCTCCTTTCCGAGACCAACATGGCTGTCATAGAAAATGCCATAAGCTCAGAAGCCCCCGATTATGTCATAATAGACTCCATACAGACAATGTATCTGGAAGAGGCTGTTTCGGCTCCGGGCTCAGTTACTCAGATAAGAGAAACTACATCTCGCCTTATGTACATAAGCAAAGGAAAGGGAATATCCGTAATAATAGTAGGCCATGTTACAAAGGACGGAAGCATTGCCGGTCCCAGAATACTTGAACACATGGTCGATACGGTACTCTATTTTGAAGGCGACAAGACTGCCAGCTACAGACTTTTAAGAGCGGTAAAGAATCGTTTCGGCAGCACAAACGAAATAGGCGTGTTTGAAATGACAAACGAGGGACTCAAGGAGATACTGAATCCTTCAGCCTATATGCTAAGCGACAGACCTCTCAATGTTTCGGGTACTGTAGTTACCTGTACGATAGAGGGTACACGTCCTCTTCTTATAGAGGTACAATCCCTTGTCAGCTTTACAAGCTTCAATATGCCAAGACGTATGTCAACAGGTATGGATTTCAACAGAGTCACAATACTTATAGCCGTGCTGGAGAAAAGAGCCGGACTTCAGCTGGGAAGCTACGATACATATGTAAACATAACAGGGGGCATGAAAATAAACGAGCCCTCTTTAGACGCTGCCGTCGCAGCCGCAATAGCCTCCAGCTACAGAGATGTGCCTATACCTGCCGATACGGTAATATTCGGCGAGATAGGTCTTACAGGAGAGATGAGAGGTGTGGCAATGGCTGAAAAAAGAGTATCGGAAGCCGCAAGGCTTGGCTTCAAGCGCTGCATAATGCCAAAGGCAAACTGCGGCAAGGATACCAAAATAAAGGGAATAGATGTGATAGGCGTGTCAAATGTTTCCGAGCTTCTCAGCGCCATACTATAAAAGACTTGATATATTTGGTTTTTTATTGTAAAATATTATGATAAAGTAGAAACTAGGAGGAATTTATAAAATGACTTTGTGTGAGCAATGGCTTTCATCAGCCTACTACAAGGACGGAAGGACAAATCAGGTCCTTTGGAAGGACTATCTCCCAAAGGAGCAGAAAATATATGAAGATATTATAGAGAACAAGAAAACACATATAGACGGTACTGTTAAAGAGCTTTCCGAGCAGTATAGCATGCCTTCTTCATATATCGTAGGCTTTGTAGACGGCATAAACGAAACTCAGGATCCTCAGATAGACATTGAAAAGCTTGAGGAAGATTCAGAAATACATCTGAAAATAGATTTTACAAGACTTTATAAAAAAATGGTTGAGTACAAGGCGGATCATCTTTACTCTCTTCCCCAATGGGACAATATATTTACGGAAGAGGAAAGAGAAGTTCTTTATAAAGAGCAGAAGCGTTCGACCACAGTTGTAAACGAAGGGCCTAAGATCGGCAGAAACGATCCCTGTCCCTGCGGCAGCGGCAAGAAATACAAGAAATGCTGCGGAGCCAATAAATGATCGGTCATATGGTAAGGTAAGTTGAAAACTATAGTATTAAAAGCAGATAACAAAAACAATAAAGCTGTTACGGATAAGGCCGCCGAGATAATAAAGCAAGGTGGTCTTGTGGCGTTTCCTACGGAAACAGTATATGGACTTGGAGGAAACGGCTTGGAGCCTGAAGCGGCAAAGAAGATATATGCGGCAAAGGGACGTCCTTCCGACAACCCTCTTATACTTCATATATCAGAGCTTTCACAGCTCAGACCTTTGGTAAGAGAGATACCCCCAAGCGCAGAAAAGCTTATAAGTCATTTCTGGCCCGGACCTCTTACACTTATATTTAAAAAGGCGGATATAGTGCCTTTTGAAACAACGGGAGGTCTTGACACCGTTGCCGTAAGATTTCCCGAAAACAGCATTGCAAGGGAATTTATATCAGCCTGCGGCGTTCCCATAGCTGCGCCAAGCGCCAATTCCTCAGGACGTCCCAGTCCTACAAGAGCATCTCATGTAGAGTATGACCTCAATGGCAAAATAGATATGATAATAGACGGAGGTCATTGTGAATTTGGTCTGGAATCAACTATTGTAGATATTTCCTCAGACAAGCCCTGTCTGTTAAGGCCGGGAAGCATAACCGTTGAAATGCTTAAGGACGTGCTTGGAGAAATAGCAATAGACAAGGCGGTGCTTACAAAGCTTGAAAACGGCGAAAGTCCTAAGGCTCCCGGTATGAAATACACCCACTATTCCCCTTCCGCAAGGGTAATAATAGTAAGAGGAGATAGTGAAAAAGTTATAGCTAAAATAAATGAACTTATATCCAAAACGGACAAAGGTCTTAAAACCGGCGTAATAGCTTCCGAAGAAACAAAGGACAGATATATTGCCGACGAAACGCTTGTTATAGGAAGCATAAAAAAGCCTGAAGAAATAGCGGCTAACCTTTTCAAAATGCTTAGAAAATGCGATCATCACAATATAGACACAGTATTTGCCGAAGGTCTGCCGGAAAACGAGCTGGGACTGGCAATTATGAACAGACTTAAGAAAGCGGCGGGCTATGAAATTTACGATGTATAGAAAGGGCGTGTTTTAAATGATAGGATTAGGATGTGACCACGGCGGTTATGAGCTAAAGAACTTAATAAAGGCATATCTTACAGACCATAATATTGAATGTATGGATTACGGCACATATTCAAATGAAAGCTGTGATTATCCCATATTTGCCAAAGCTGTGGCAAAGGCTGTGGCAAGCGGTGAGTGCGACAGAGGGATACTCATATGCGGCACAGGCATAGGCATGTGCATTACAGCCAATAAAACAGCAGGCATAAGAGCAGCTCTATGCCATGACGTATTTTCTGCCAAAGCTACAAGAGAGCACAACGACTCCAACATACTATGTATGGGCGCAAGGGTGATAGGTCCGGGTCCTGCTCTTGAAATAGTCAGAGCTTTTCTTGAAACAGACTTTTCAAACGATATAAGGCATATACGCAGGATAAAAATGATAGAGGATTAGGAGGTATTTTTATGAGCAATTTATATATAGCAGAGCACCCTCTTGTTCAGAGCAAGCTGGCAAGGCTCAGGAACGCCGAAACCAACAATAAGGAATTCAGAGAGCTTATAAGCGAGATCTCAGCCCTTCTCTGCTATGAGGCTACAAGAGATATGGCAGTTAAGGATATAAATGTAACAACGCCCTTAGGCGAAGCCAAGTGCAAAACTCTTGATCTTGATATAGGCATTGTGCCTATACTCAGAGGCGGTCTTGGCATGGTAGACGGTATAGTAAGCCTTATACCCAACGCTAAGATAGGCCATATAGGTCTTTACAGAGATCCCAACACATTCCAGCCTATAGAGTATTACTGCAAGCTTCCCGATGTAGAGCATCTTGAAGTATTTGTGCTGGAGCCTATGATGGCAACAGGCGGTACTGCAAGCGCCGCTATACAGTTCCTTAAGGAAAGAAAAGCAAAAAATATTAAGTACATCTGCCTTATATGTACTCCCGACGGTGTATCAAAGCTTCAGAAGGATCACCCTGATGTAGATGTATATACAGCCGCTCTTGACAGAGCTATAAATGAAAACGGATATATAGTGCCCGGCTTAGGTGATGCAGGAAACAGAATGTTCGGCACCAAGTAAGCCTTCGGGGGAGGAATTTATATGTCACAGACGTGGCTTTTATGTCTGACAGCCTTTGCTGTTTCATTTGCTATTTCCCTGCTTACCACACCTATGGCAAAGGAGTTGGCATACCGTTTCAAGGCGGTGGACTTTCCACGCTCAAGAGGTATGAACAACGAGCCCGTACCACGCATGGGCGGTCTTGCCATTGTGCTGGGCTTTACGGGTTCTATTGCTCTTATGGCATTTTTTATGAAGGATTTCATAACGGTACAGTTCTTAGGCTTTGCAATAGGCGCTTTTATAATAGTGGTAGTAGGCATGCTTGACGATATATATGAGCTTAGCGCAAAATTCAAGCTTGTTATTCAGATAATAGTTGCCGCAATAGTTGTTGCTACAGGCACTAAGCTGGATTTTATAATGTGGCCCTTCTGGCAGTATCTTAAGCCCTTCTCAGCTGTTATTACTGTTATATGGATAGTGGGACTTATAAATGCGGTAAATCTTATAGACGGTCTTGACGGTCTTGCAAGCGGCGTCACTACAATTGCAGCCGTTTGCCTTACAATACTCTGCGTACTCAGAGGCAACAACATACTGGCAGTAGTCATAAGCGCCTCACTTGCAGGAGCTTCTCTTGGCTTCCTGCCCAGAAATTTTGCGCCTGCTGAGGTGTATATGGGCGATACAGGCTCCACCTTTCTCGGTTATGTGCTGGCAGTTTGCTCATGTATAGGAGTGTTCAAGGGCTATGCGATACTTTCGCTTTTGCTTTCCACTCTGGCAATGGCTCTGCCTATGCTTGATACGGCCTTTGCTATGATAAGGCGTGCTATACATCATCAGCCTATAATGTCTCCCGACAGAGGACATCTTCATCACAGGCTTGTGGATTCCGGCCTTACAAGTCAGCAAGCCGTTATAGTGCTGTACGCTCTCAGCTCTGTAAGCTGCATTATAGCAGTCGCTATAGCTCTTGACGACTATAGGTTCACAGTATCCCTTATGCTGGCTCTGCTTGTGGTCATTATAATGATAATGGTTTATGATAAAAGAACATAAATATTTTGTAAAAAATAAACGCCGCATTATGATCGAAGGATCTTAATGCGGCGGCTTTGTTTGGTTTGCAGGCAGGGATCTGTTTTATACTATCGATCCTTCAACCACTTCAAATAATTTAATCGACCCTATCGGCAGCCCAATGCAACAGTATTTCAATTCAACGAAATGGTTGGGCTGCCACTTCCCCTTCTCTGAAGGGGAAGCTTAGGGTTACGCTTTTCTCATTTCTTAGTTAGTAAAAAATGCTAACTTTTCAACATCATAAAAGCATTTGCAGAACATTAGCCTAAGGCGTCCCTTCTCCTCCTACCTCTGGCCTCCCCTAGCTCAATTTTATATTGAGCATCGAAGGTTTGCATCGGAAAGTTATCCGACAAACCGCAGGTTTGCTTTTGCCTTTGGCAAAAGTGCTGGGGAGGGGGACCATTTCAAGTAATGCTTGCATTGCTTGAAATGGTGGAAGGGTCGTTCTAAAGTAAAGATTTTTCTATACGTAAGTAGGGTCGATCCTACTATGCCAAACAAAAATTAAAGGGAGTATCCTTCGATGCTCCCTTTAATCACAATTTTTAAACCTTTGCTGTTGTGACCTTACTGTCTGAGAAGCAGCTTCTTACAGCAATAGCCTTTACG
>CANQBT010000107.1 GCA_947589405.1 uncultured Clostridia bacterium
TAAGCCTCTTAAAATAGTTATGGGAGAGCTTCCTCCCGAGCCAAAGCCCGTAAGTCTTTATACCGATTTTCAAAAGCACTTCCATTTTGAAAAGACCATAAAGGCAAATCAAGAGGCCTATGACAAATATATAGCGGCAAAGGAAAGATATGACGAATTTAAAGCTCTCCACGACAGATGCACAAAATATAATGGAGCTTTGGAAGATGCAAGAGTGAAAATAATAAGAGAAGAAAGAAGCGGTCCCACACAGGTAGCTATGAACGTAGATCAACTGCAAATGTCAAGAAATGGCTTGACGGCACAGAATAATAACCCTTCACTTACACAGCCGACTGTGCAGAGGGGAGCACAGCAGAATGAAAGGACCAGAGTATAAATGAGGCTTTAAACCACTCAAGCCAATGTCATTAAGTTAAACGGGGAGGAATATAATTGGAAAACAAATATGAAAACGGAATGCTTACAATAAAGCTTAACACAAGTATAAATTCCGACAATGCAAAGAAGACCGAAGATGAAATTTTTGCTCTAATAGAAAGCAACAGTCCAAAGTCTGTTGTGCTTGACGCTGAAAATACAGAATATATATCAAGCGCAGGACTCAGGATAGTACTTAAGCTGAAAAAAATGACAGATGCTCTAAGAGTGATAAATGCATCGCCTGCATTGTATGACGTTTTTGAAATTACCGGCTTTTCAAATATAATAGATGTAGAAAAAGCTCTGCGTCAGGTATCAGTTGAAGGCTGCAAGGTAATAGGAGAGGGCGGCTTTGGTATAGTTTACCGCCTTGATGAAGATACGATCGTAAAGATATATAAATCTGCGGGTATAGATTCAATAAAGCGTGAGATCGAATATGCCAAGCAGGCGTTTATAAAGGGTGTGCCTACAGCCATTTCATATGATATAGTAAAATGCGGAGACAGGTACGGCGTAGTGCTGGAAATGATACGCTCAGATATGCTGGCAAACCGCATGGTAGCAGAGCCTGAAAAATTTGACGAATATATGGATAAATATGTAGATCTGATACGCTGTGTACATTCTACCGATTTCAGCGATGTGGACTGTCCTCGTGCCGATCAGAGCTATTACGATCTTTTTGAAAAATTTATAAAGGAGAATGTTTCTGAGAAGGAATGGGCGGCATTTACCGATATTTTAGCTTCTGTGCCGAAAAGACAGAATATGATACATGGGGATATGCACGGCAAAAATATAATGGTCCAGAATGATGAGCTTTTGCTTATAGATATGGACGAACTGATGCGTGGGCACCCCATATACGATATTGCGGATATATACTATGCATACAAGTATTTGCCAAAGACGGGCAGAAGTGAAAGATTTCTGAATATGGACGAGGAAACCTGCGGCAGATTCATCGATACGTTTACAAAAAAATATTTTAAAGGCTATGATGAAAATACCCTTGAAAAAGCAATGAAGGGCATATGCGCATTTGCTCAGCTCAGAGGTATTCATGCGGTTTTGCTTGTGCTTTCGGCAGGTAACGGAAGGATAAAGGATCCAAAGGCAAGAATTGCACAGCTGATCCATATTTTGAAGGAGGAGGTCCTTCCCTACGGCGATGAAATAAAAGAAGCAGTTAAAATAATGTAATGGAGGAATATTATGAAAAAGCATTTGAATCGCTTAACAGGCATATTGATGGCAGCGGTGCTTCTTACATCTGCCTGTTCACAGACTGCGCCTGAGGGAAGCGTAGAGGATCGGATCCGGCAGGAGGAAGCACAGGTGGTATCATTGGAAAATCAGAAAATAGATATTGACGGAGTGCAGAATGCACGTCAGCTTGGCGGTTATATATGCGCAGACGGCAAAAAAATAAAGGACGGAGTACTTCTGAGAAGCGGAGCGCTCAACGCTATGACAGATGAAGGCGCCAAAACTCTTGCCGATAAATATAATTTGAAATACATATTCGATTTCCGTATGGACAGCGAAATAAAAGCACAGCCCGATAAAGAGGTAGAGGGTGCAAAAAATATGGCTCTCCCTGTTTTCTCATCAGCCATATACGGCGACAAGATATTGGAAGAAATGAAGAAAGCCGTACAAAGCGGAGATAAGGAACAGACTATTATAGTACTTGCAAAAAACAACGGTATATCGGAAATATATAAAAATATGCTTCTGACGGAAGAAGGACAGAAGGCATATTCAGAATTTTTCCATACGCTTCTTGATCTTGAAGAAGGGGGTTCCGTACTGTGGCATTGTACACAGGGCAAGGACAGAGCAGGAATGGCAGCTGTGCTTTTGCTCTATGCTCTCGGCGCCGATGAGGAAACAATAAAGGCGGACTATCTTCTTACAAACGATTCCTATACCGAGCTTATAAAGCAAAGCGAAGAAAGGGCAAAGGAGCTTGGACTTACTGAAGAGGAAACAAAGCAATATGTAGGAACGGCAGCAGGAGTCGATGAGGAATTCCTCAATACGGCAATAGAAAGCGTAAATGAAAATTATGGCTCAGTTCAGGATTATATTAAAAATCAGCTTGGTATGACAGATGAGGATATTAATACGCTCAGAGATAAATTCCTTGAATAGCCTAATTATTTATTACGATATGATTTATAAAGGACAGCCATATAAAAAAACAAATATATTGATTTATTTAACAAAAAGAAGTATAATGATTATAACACAATAGTAAAGTGCAATTTTATGGATTTACAGAGGAGATCGAGCAATGAAGAAATTCGTTTTTTTAATGGCTGCTTGTATTATGTTTTCATCTGTGTGCTGGGGACAGGACGTGACAGATAAAGATATACTTACAAATATTCTTTCTAAGGATAAGGACAATACTCAGAGTGAAAATTATTCCGAAAGGCTGGAGCAGGGCATATATGTTATAGGAAAGGATATTGGCAGAAAAAAATATATGCTTATTGCCGAAAATCAGAATGAGGTCGCCTGCATAAATATATATGATGGCAAAAATTCTGTGGATAAGCCTTTAGGCAGAAAATATTATTTGGCTAACAGAGAGTTTTACAGCTATCCCAATATTTTTGAAAAGGAAGATCAGTTCGGATATATAAATACGTTCTATCCTGAAAATGTATATTCCTCTTTGTATTATGATTATTTTACATATAGCTCAATTGTAAATCTGGGAGGACATATAAATAATCAGAATCTTGAAAACTGTTATGTAGAGCTTATAAACTGCTATGCTGTTCCCGTAGACGAAGCTCCTGTTATGGACGTTTGCCGTAATGGTATGTTCAGAGTGGGAAAGGATATTCCTCCGGGAGAATACAGCGTTAAATATGAATTAACCGATGAAGGAGATCCTGAGTATTCTATTATGGGCAGTTATTTTAGCGTAATAAAGCCTGCAAGCTTGAATTTCAATGACAGCGAACAGCCGTATTTTTCTTCCGATATTACAAAAAAATATTCCGTGCATTTAGCGAACGGAGATTATATTGTCAAGAAGGACGTTACTCTTGAAGGCAGCAATTCATCATATAAATTAAAGCCGACTAATAAAAGCTTAGGAGATATTGATAAGAAATATGATTTTTCTCAGGTAAGCGCAAGGCTTAAGGAAACGGCATTAAATGATTTCAATAAAAGAGTTTCCGCACGATCATATTTTGAAAATGTTTATTCAGAAAATGCTGTCACCAACGTATGGTTCGCTTTGGCAAAGAATGATTCCGATAAAAAGTATGCCTGCATGCTTAAGGAAATGTTCCGATTGTACAATATGGATATGGTTGAAGCAGGTAAATACAGCAAAGTAACAACAACTTATGCTGAAAGAAGAGAGCATCTGCGTGATGATTACAGACAGCTTTTGAATATCATAAAAGGAGCAAAAAGCTTTTCTGACATAGAATTTATATGCGATAGGATTGTTCTGAACAGGTTTTAGAAGCTTGGATAATATACGATAAGCTTACAATATAAGCAGTCAGATGTATTTTTTGCAGATAAAATAAAGAAAAATAAAAAGAGCTGTTAAACAGCTCTTTTTAAATTTTACTTCATTGAGTCAACTGAACCCAATACCTTTTCGATCTTGTATTCAACAAGCTCCTGTATCATATCACGGGCAACGCCTAAGTATCCTCTTGGGTCAAATGCTTCAGGCTTTTCAACAAAGCTCTTTCTGATACCGGCAGTCATAGCAAGACGAATATCTGTATCCATATTTATCTTACAAACAGCCATGCCGCTTGCCTTTCTCAGCATTTCTACAGGGATACCGCTTGCTCCCTTGAGAGCGCCGCCGTACTTATTGCAAAGCTCTATAACAGCAGGATCAACACTTGAAGCACCGTGTAAAACGATAGGATACTCCTTGAAGCCTGCGTCGTCTAACTTCTTTGTAATAACTTCAAGTCTGTCAAAGTCAAGCTTAGCTTCGCCCTTGAACTTATAAGCGCCATGACTTGTACCGATAGCGATGGCAAGTGAGTCAACGCCTGTCCTCTGAACAAAGTCAACAGCCTGATCGGGATCGGTATAGGTAGCGTTTGCAGCATCGACCTTTACCTCGTCCTCAACACCTGCCAGCTTGCCAAGCTCAGCCTCTACAACAACGCCATGAGCATGAGCATAGTCAACAACTTCCTTAGTCTTTGCAACATTCTCCTCGTACTCAAAATGAGAACCGTCAAACATAACTGAAGTAAAGCCGTTCTCTACACAAACCTTAACTGTGTCAAGATCCGGGCCGTGATCCAGATGAAGAGCTACGTCTATTCCTGTTTCGTCAACGGCAGCCTTTACCATGCCTAAGAGATACTTGGGACCTGCATAGTTAAGAGCTGACTTAGAGCATTGAAGGATACAAGCTGAGTTCATCTTGGCAGCGCCTCTTGTAACACCCTGTATTATTTCCATATTGTTGATGTTAAAAGCACCGATCGCATACTTACCCTCATAAGCCTTTTTAAACATTTCCGTACTTGTAACTAATGCCATAATAAAAATCCTCCTTTAAATTTATTATTAATTTAACTTGATTATACCACTTCTGCTAAATAAAAACAATAGCCTAATTTATTTTTTGGTAATAAATGATGTTGGTTTACGTTTGGACTTTTTTGAATATAAGAAAAGACACCTACTGTTGTGAGTGCCTTCTACAATTACAATTAAAAATAGCTTTATAAATTTTTCCGAACTTTTTTGTACCATTTATAGGTTTCGTCATAAGCTCTTTCAAGACTTCTTATGTTTAGTGCCAAGTGAATATCATACCTACTGATTTTCCCGTGACCAGGTCACGGGAAAATCTGCACCTATGCAATCGTAAAACAATAAAACAACAAAACTAATGTATAAAAAATGACAGGCATATACCTGTCATTCCTGTCTGCAAATACAAAATTACCGAATAGATAAATCTTCATCTGTAAGCTCGATCTCTCCATGTTCCGTTTCATAGCGCTTTATTTCATTCTTTACAAGTGTTTCTATCATATTGGTAAGCGAACGGTTTTCCCTATCGGCTATTTTCTTTATTTTAGCATGATCAACCGCAAGCAGACGCAAAGTAAACTGATTTCTTATTACCGACATATCAATACCTCCTTTGATAGTTATACTACCACTTTGGTATATATTTGTATGCAGTCTACTTGACACCATATTGATACCTTGTTATACTGTTTTTATAAAAATTAAACTTATCAGAGGTACAATATGGATATCTATACAGTTAGCTTCTTCGGACACAGACAAATAATAAACTCGCAGCATATAGAGAAAATTTTGGCACAAATTATAAAGAAACTCATTGTAAATAAAGAATTTGTGGAATTCTTAGTAGGAAGAAATGGGGATTTTGATATTTTGACCGCTTCTGTTATAAGGCAAATGATTAAGAAATATGCTTACCACAATGCTTCTCTTACACTTGTATTGCCTTATATGAATGCAGAATTCAGAGATAATGAGCAAAGTTTTTTAAACTATTATGATACTGTAGAAATATGTTCGGAATCTGAAAAAGCGTATTTTAAATCGGCTATTCAAATAAGGAACAAAAGTATGGTTGACCGTTCTGATGTTGTGATATGTTATGTTGAACATCAACAGGGAGGTGCTTATACGACTATGCAATATGCCTATAAACAGAAGAAAAAAGTATTAAATATAGCAACGCATTTTGATTCTGTAGAATAATAATCATATTATGTCCATATCGAGAAAATCCTGATAAATGCTAACGAATACACACTATGGCTTAACGACATTTTTGACGACAATTTTTTAAAAATATATGGTATTTTATAACAATTTATAATAGTTTTGCATAATTTCAGTTCACCTACAAATCCCTTGTATACGGCATAAATAAAGGGTTAGTATGGGTTTGTGCAAATTGTAGCAAAACTGTAACATATTTTTAATCATAATCCCTTGAAATATGACAAACAATATGGTATACTCAATTTAACAAAAGTAAATATAGTCTGAAATGTTCGCCAACCCCACTATTTTGAACCTACATTTTTATTACGGGATTTCTATATACGCTGTATATGTCAGGCCTCAAGCTAATTCCCTTTGGGCAGAGGAAGACAGATTACATCGTTGCGATAACCCACCTAGCTTGGCTAGGTGTCAAAATACCGGGAACGGCATTTCGGATTTTTTTACAAAAGAAAGACTGTCCGTAAGGGCAGTCTTGTTTTGCAATATATAAGTAGTTTATTGTATTAAAAGCCCTGAAGCTATACTTCAGGGCTATATTTATGATGCCGGTGGCCGGACTCGAACCGGCATGGAGTGATCCGCCGCATTTTGAGTGCGGTGCGTCTGCCAATTCCGCCACACCGGCATACAACATTATTATTTTAATATATGAAAAAGAGTTTGTCAAGTTTATGTGAAATTTTTTCTGAAAATTGAAATTTTTTCTGAAAAATTGATAATTAATTGATTGTTAGAGCATCGGTACAGGCTGTGCTTTTATACAAATGGTAAAAACTTATTTTGTA
>CANQBT010000108.1 GCA_947589405.1 uncultured Clostridia bacterium
TGTCAGAAGTCCTCCGCAGGTCTTTTGTCTGGGAAATGTGCTTTTGTCTATTATACACACGCTTTTGCCCTTGTCTGCAAGATATATTCCTGCCGAAGCCCCCGACGGACCGCCGCCTATTATTATAATGTCGTACATTATTTAAACCTTCTCTGTCTTACTATCTCATACATAATTAAGCCTGCGGAAACGCTTGCGTTGAGAGAGCCTATTTTGCCATACATGGGAATGCCTACGGTAAAATCGCATTTCTTTTTCACAAGCTCGCTTACTCCCGTACCCTCGCTGCCTATTACAAGAGCCACAGGTCCTTTAAGATCTGAGCTGAAGTATTCCTTACCCTGCATATCGGCACATACAGTCCATATATTTTCCTTCTTAAGCTCATCAATAGTCCTTGCTATGTTTGTTACCCTTGCCACAGGCACAAGCTCTGCTGCGCCGGCTGAGGTCTTGCTCACAACGGCGGTAAGGCCTACGGCTCTTCTCTTGGGTATTATAACACCGTGAGCGCCGCAGCACTCTGCCGTTCTTATGATAGCCCCCAGATTGTGAGGATCGGTTATTTCATCGCATACTATTATAAAGGGATCCTCTCCCTTGTTTTTGGCAGATATTATAATATCGCTTACATCACAGTATTCATAGGCAGGGCATAGGGCTATGACACCCTGATTGTTATTGCTTCGTGAAACAGCTGCCATTTTTTCCTTGTCTATTTCCTGGACAACGATGCCTTTTTCTCTTGCTTTGGCAACTATCACCTTAAGAGTGCCTTCTATGCCTCCTCTGCGCACAAGTATCTTGTCTATTGTCCTGTTGTGATTGAGAGCCTCCAGTACAGGATTCCTGCCCTCAAGCTGCAATCCGTCGTCAAAGGCGGTGTTGTCCTCATATTTATTAAATTTAGTATCTCTTTTAGCTTCGGGGCGTCTTGTATTTCTGACATTATTTCTTCTGTTGTCCTTTTTCATATATATCCTCCGTACCTATTTTGTAAAGCTCTCCTATCCTGTCATACTTACCCTTTAAATACAGCCAGCCGAAAAGAGCTTCAACGCCTGTTGCCCGCCTGTAGTCTACAATAGACTGATTTTTGGCAGAGGTGTTGCTCTTGGCATTTCTGCCCCGCTTCATAACAGCGTTCTCCTCTTCTGTGAGAAAAGGCTCTATTATGCTGTATGTCTGTGACTGGGCTGTTGCGTTTACGATATGCTTTGCCTTTGAGTGCATTTTGTTCACAGGAGCATTGCCCTGTGCTATTACATATCCTCTTGTGAGCAGGTCGTATACAGTATCCCCTATAAACGCCAGCACAAGGGGAGAAAGTCTGTCCGCTTCTGCACTTATATTATTGAATAATTCCATAGCATTATTTATATGACCAGCGCACGCCGGCTCTTGTGTCCTCTATTACAACGCCTTTTTCCAAAAGCTCAGCCCTTATGGCGTCAGCCTGAGCAAAGTCCTTTGCCTTTTTGGCTTCTGC
This sequence comes from uncultured Clostridia bacterium, assembly GCA_947589405.1. Taxonomy (GTDB): domain Bacteria; phylum Bacillota; class Clostridia; order Lachnospirales; family CAG-274; genus CANPXH01. The sequence goes on from CANQBT010000108.1 coordinate 1,490, forward strand.
TCTCTTTGATATAAGGGCTTCTATTTCCTCCGGGCTTATTTTATCGCCTGTGTCCTTATCCTCAGGGACTATTCCCAGCACATTGCAAAGAAGAAGCATTTTCTCTCTTATATCCTTTGCAAATTCCTTTGAAGAGCCTTCGTTTACATTGACGTTGGCAAAGCGTGCTATCTCAAATATAGCGGTAACGGCATCGGCTGTGTTGAAATCATCGTCCATAGCCTTTTCAAACTGCTCTCTGAATTTATCGGCTTCAAGGCTTAATTTCTTTTCATCATCGGTCATTTCGCCTGTGCTGTTGTTTTCAAAGAAAACAAGGTTCTTGTAGGCATTTTTGATCCTTTCAAGTCCCTTTCCTGCGGACTCCATAAGCTCTCTTGAAAAGTTGATGGGGCTTCTGTAATGACCGCTCAGTATAAAGAATCTTACTACATCATAGGGTACGTGCTCAACAATTTCTCTTAGTGTAAAGAAGTTGCCAAGTGATTTGCTCATTTTTTTGTTGTCTACATTTATAAAGCCGTTGTGGAGCCAGTATTTTGCAAAGGGCTTGCCGTTGGCGGCTTCGGACTGAGCTATTTCGTTTTCGTGATGAGGGAATATAAGATCCTCACCGCCTGCGTGTATATCGATTGTATCGCCTAAGTACTTCTTAGCCATGACCGAGCACTCTATATGCCAGCCGGGTCTACCCTGACTCCAAGGGGACTCCCAGTATGGTTCGCCCTCTTTTTTAGGCTTCCACAGCACAAAGTCCATAGGGTTTTTCTTGTTCTCATCTACCGCTATCCTTGCTCCTGCCTCCAGATCTTCTATATTCTTGCCTGAAAGCTTGCCGTAATCGGGAAATGACTTTGTGTCATAGAACACGCTGCCGTCTACAACATAGGCATGGCCCTTGTCGATAAGAGTCTGTATCATTTCTATGATGCCGTCCATTTCCTCCGTTACCTTAGGATTCTTAGTGGCAGGCTCTACGTTAAGTCCCTCTGCGTCCTTAAGAGCTTCCTTTATAAAGCGCTCTGAAATAACTGTGGACTCGACTCCCTCCTCTATTGCCTTTTTGATTATCTTGTCGTCTACATCGGTAAAGTTCTGAACATAGTTTACATCATAGCCCTTGTATTCCATATATCGTCTTATGGTATCGAATATTACATAAGGCCTTGCGTTTCCTATATGGATATAGTCGTAAACAGTAGGTCCGCAGACATACATTTTGACCTTGCCTTCCTCAAGGGGCATAAATTCCTCTTTTCTGTTGGTAAGTGTATTATACAGCTTCATTATTGCTATCCTCCGTTTTGTATTTCTCTATCTGTTTTTCAAGTTTGTCTATCTGTAATCTCAGTCTGCAAAGCTCCATTTCAACAGGGTCGGGAAGCCTGAGCTGATCCAGATTGTCAGAAGGCGCAGATTCCGAAACGCCTCTTGTGACTGAATGAGCAGGCACTCCTACAACAGTAGAATAGGGCTTTGTGCTGTTGAGCACTACCGAGCCTGCGCCTATTTTGGAATCATGGCCTATCGTAATGGGACCAAGCACCTTAGCTCCTGAGCCTATCATAACATTATGCTCTACGGTAGGGTGTCTTTTGCCTGTGTCCTTTCCTGTGCCGCCAAGCGTTACGTTTTGATATATAAGCACATTTTCGCCTATCTCACAGGTCTCGCCTATTACAACGCCCATGCCGTGATCTATGAATACGCCTTTGGCTATCTTTGCGCCGGGATGTATCTCTATGCCTGTAAACCAGCGTGACAGCTGTGAAATAAGCCTGGCTAAAAAGTAAATATGCATATTGTAAAGCCTGTGAGCTATCCTATGGCTGAACATTGCCCAAAAGCTTGAATAAAGTATCACCTCTATACTGCTTTTGATAGCAGGGTCCTTTCGCTTTATGGTAGCTATCTCCGAACGGGCTGCAAAAGCAAACAATGCCGTAAGGATCGCAATTATTGCAACAAATATCGCAATAAATATAATTATTTTCATATTTTCAACTCCTAACAATAAAAACCGCCGTCTCACATAGAGACGACGGTGCGTGGTTCCACTCTAATTGATATAAATATACCCTCTCAGATGCCTTAACGTGGCAAACGTGTACCGCTACTGCTGTTTCACGGTACAGGCTCGGAAATGCACTTCACCAAAATTTATCCTCAGGACAATTCCAGCATATATGTCCCTCTCTGAGAGGAAAATAAGGGCTACTCTTTTCTTCGCTGCCTTTAATATATGTATATGTATTTTAACTTGAAATGTTGCAAATGTCAAGAATTTTTACTGCATGGACGGCGCCGTATGCATTATTAACCCTTGTTTGCCTTTTTTCTCCAGCCTTCCTTGTTTTCCTGTCTGTTTCTGGCAATGGCAAGGCTGTCCTCAGGCACGTTTCTTGTAATTGTAGAGCCGGCAGCGGTATATGCCCTGTCGCCTACCTCTACGGGAGCCACAAGATTGGTATTGCAGCCTATAAATACGCCGTCGCCTATCTTGCATCTGTTCTTTGTCTTGCCGTCATAATTTACCGTAACGGTACCGCAGCCGAAGTTTACGCACTTGCCTACATCGGAATCTCCTACATATGTAAGGTGACTTACCTTAGTACCGTCGTCTATATTGGAGTTCTTTATCTCTACAAAGTCGCCTATTCTCACGTGCTCGCCTATAGAGCTGTTAGGTCTGAGATATGCAAAGGGACCTACGGTCGTAAAGCTCTTTATCTTAGAATCTATAAGCACGCTCATCTGTATTGTAACGCAGTCGTCTATCCGAGAAGATGTGATCCTGGAATTGGGACCTATTATACAGCTCTTGCCTATAACAGTCTTGCCCTCAAGCATACAGCCGGGATATATAATAGTGTCTTTTCCTATTTTAACGTCCTTTCCTATATATGTATTGGCAGGGTCTGTAATGGTAACGCCGTTTATCATATGCTCGGTATTTATTCTTTCCTTCATGACAGCGGCAGCCTGAGCCAAGTGGAGCTTGGAATTAACACCCATAAATTCCCTGTCGTCCTTTGCCGTCATAATACCTGCCTTACCGCCGTTATTCTTTATTATCTCAAGAGTATCGGTAAGGTAGTACTCACCCTGTGAATTGTTGTTTCCAAGCTTTGCAAAGGCGTCATTGAGGGCTTCCGCCTTGAAAATATATACGCCTGTATTTACTTCCTTTACAGCCTGCTCATCTGCATTTGCGTCCTTCTGCTCAACGATCTTGCTGAAACCGCCGTTTTCCCTTATTATCCTGCCGTAGCCTGTAGGATCGTCCACAAGCATTGAAACTACCGTCACGTCATTTCCTTCATTGCTGTGCATATCGCACAGCTCCTTTATAGTATCGGCTTTGATCAGAGGAGTATCTCCGCAAAGCACAAGTATATTGCCTTCCTTAATAAAATCTCCTGCCTGCATTACCGCATGGCCTGTGCCAAGCTGTTCCTTCTGTACTGCAAAGGTAATGTTGTCGTAAATATCCTTTATGGTATTCTTTACCATAGCTGACTGATGACCTACAACAACACATATGTCATCTGCGCCTGCTTCCTGAGAGACCTCTATAACATAGCCCACCATAGTTTTATCCAATACCCTGTGAAGTACCTTAGGCACCTCAGATTTCATTCTCGTGCCCTGACCGGCAGCAAGTATAACAACCTTTAAATTTTCCATATTTTCACCTCTGTTTTTTATTTCTAAGCTAAGTAAATAATACCTCAAAACAGTTGAAATTGCAATAAAAAGATTACAAAAAAGCGCCGCCGCAAAAGTAAGCCCTTTTGCAGCGACACTTTATAAAATCAAATATTATGCTTTGTCAGGTATGGATTACTCCTGATTTGCCATTTTCTTTTCCTGCTCTTCGATCATTTTCTTGACCATGTAACCGCCTACATAGCCGTTCTGAGCAGATGTTAAGTTGCCATTATAGCCCTTCTTTAAAGGTACGCCGATCTCATTTGCGACCTCGTACTTAAACTTATCCATAGCTTCTCTTGCTTCAGGAATGTTTACCTTGTTACTGCTTGAACTAGATGACATATTATTTACCTCCTTATTTGTATTAGTAACTGTGTTACAATATTATTTTGTCAAATAGGAGGCTTTTTAATCTGAAAAAATTTAACAGACAATTTTGAAAACACAGTAAGCCCATATCCCCTTTGCCGATTTTGGCAAAAAATTCGATACATATATAAACAAAAATTTACATATTTTCCTGTGACATAGTCACAGGAAAATATCTTTTAAATTTATTAAAGCACTTTTTGTATTTATGCTTATATTTTGAGATATAAAGCAAGGCAGAACGTAATGCTCTGCCTTTTGGTGTTTTTATTTAAGTAATTTTTCATACTTGTCATAGTCTGATTTCGGAACCTTCAATAATTCTAATGCTTTTTCTAAAGGCATACTTAATCCTTCCATAACGCTCTTGATATTTTCCAGTAGCTTGTTTTCTGCACCTTGAGCCATGCCTTGTGCTATACCTTTCTCAACGCCTCTATCATATACACCTAAGCTATAATCACACATTTCATACACCTCCGTTTGCAATTCCTCACTCATTTTTATATCATATTCGTTTTCAAGCACTTGTTTCTTTGCGTCTATGCTCACGCTTTCGGAAAAAAGTACGTCAAGCATTTTAAGAAGTCCCGAATAATTGTTGTCCTTTTCTCCGCCAAGACAGACAAGGACTACTTCGTCTGTATCATAATATTGTTTAAGCTCGGGTACTGTTCCTACCAAGTTGGTTTGAGCAAGATGAACTCTTGTTATTGTGTTTCGCATTTCCGCATAGGGATTTGTAAGCACCCAAATGGAAATTACCTTTTTGATATTTTCATATTCGCTGTTTACAAACTCTCTGCCGTACTGATGTGACAGCATACGGGCACAGTAATATCTTGCTCTTCTGAGCAGATTTCTCCAAGACTTTATCCTGCTTTGTGCCTCAATATTTATTATTAACTTCACCTGCTCATTTGATACGGGAATACAGACATCAAAAAGAATGTCATATCTTGCCATACCTTCGTCTATTGAGTTGTCTTCGGTATTCTTGCCGTCTATTATAATGCCTTCGTCTTGATGAACGGCTTCTTCGGATACAAGAGGCTTTCCTTCAATATATTTTTCCGCTATGTCGTTTACATCAATGTCCTTAAATTCCTCAAGACAGCCTTTCAGAATATGAGCCAGTATTATTTTAAAAGACAACACCTTTTTACAGGCTTCGTCAAGCTTGGGATTTCTGTAAGCAGTATCTATTGTTTTTGAAACAGGTGTGTTTGTTTCCATATATTTGACCTCATATAGCTGTATTCCTCTGTACTTTAATTTTATTATAAGAGCAGGAAAATGTCAAGTGTGAGAGAGTAAAAGC
>CANQBT010000109.1 GCA_947589405.1 uncultured Clostridia bacterium
GCCGTCCTTATTTATGTTTTTCCACCCTGTAACCGAATAAACACAGAGAGGTCTTAGTGTAAAATCAACAGCGCCCGTTTCTTCTTTCAGCTCTCTGACCGCTGTCTGATATATGGTTTCGCTCTCCTCTCTGTGACCGCCCGGTATTTCATATGTATCTCTTTCCTTATGCTTGCAAAGCACCCACTTACCCTTTGATTTTGAAATTATTACGGCAAATTTTAAAAGCTTATCCTCAGTAGCTTCGTAAAATTTTAATTCCATATTGTCCTCCTATATTTGCATATATATCTGAAATTGTTTTTAATTCCTTTTCTTTAAAATCACAAGAGCTATAAGCATAGCCAATTTTAACTTAAAATTTATGTCCGTTATATTTTTATTATATCGAAGTAAAGCCCATTTTGCAATAACTGCCGATATATAAACTTTACCGTTTGAGAATTATACCATAGTATCATATATCACTATTTTATAAGTATCTTTCAATATATTAGAGTAAATTGTAAGATTAAAAGCATAAACAACAAAAAAATTTGTGAATATGTGGTAAAATAATATAAGAGAAGGTTTAAAATATATATTGAAGAAAAATTTACGTGCCGCTGTACAAAGCCGTTCTGTAGCCGATCTAAGCAGCAACAGAGCATTCAGCATTGAACCGCCTACAGTAAAACAATAAAGGAGGAATTAATATGCCTAAAAAAATAAGACTCACCAGCAATAGTTACGATCCTATAGAAAGACGACAGGACGCTTTAAATGTACACAACATGGCGGCAGACTTTGAGGAAAGCTGGAAAAGAAGTATAGAAGAGGACTTTGCCGTACTTACTTCGGGTATGGCAGTTGCAGATCTTCGGTCTGTACTACAGGCATTTAATTTGCCTGAAAATACAAGCATGGACACTCTCGTGGGATTGGCAAGACTGTATTGTACTTCACACGGAATATCTCCCGAAAATGCAACAAAAAATTCCGATATTGAAAGCGGATCAATAAGAGCTCAAAAAAATTCGTCTTTAAATGATTTCCGAACAATGATGCTTGATCCCACACAGCGAGAAAGTGCGCTTCCCGAGCTTTTGCAAGGTTTTAACAGTATTGACGTTACTTTGCCGGATATTGAAAATATAACTGCCGATAGCCTTGATAACGGTACACGCAAAGCAAGACTCAACCTTCAATACATGGGACTTTTGCAGCTTGGCAAGGATCTGGAAGTGCCTATGTTTGACAACGATGAAGCTTTTAAAACAGAATGCAAAACCACAATAGAAAACAATGCAGTATTGCATAATTCTCTCATAGGACTTTTAAGTAAAGACAGATTCGGAGAAAACCCCGATCCCCAAAAAGTAAATATAGATACGATGTTTAATCTGACTCAATCGGATCGAAGCGGACTTTCTGCTCTTCTGTTCGGCAATGTGCCTACGGGTACGTTCAAATTGGAACCCAAAAATACAGAGCTTCATGATTTAATGCTTAATACAACTCCCCACCAAAATCCTGACGTACGTGTGTTGACTACCGACAGTTCAATGGGAGTGCAGGAGTTGGTTGAAGGCTACATACCATTTGCAAATGATGCCGAAAACGATTTCAGAAACAGCTCTGCAAAGGAATTGCTTGAATATATTCGTGGAGAATACGTTGAGACCGATTTGATAGACCGTCCTCGTGTGATGGAAAGAGCATTTGAAATATTGCTGCCTATCGGAAATTATTTTAATGAGGATACGGCAGAGCGTTTCCGCTTTTTTGACAAGCCCATAACAGGGCTTACAGAAGAAGAAATAAAGACAAACGGCAAGCCCATATCCGATGTATGGGCAAATACATATTCTCAGGAAATAGGCAACGGAGCAGATGTACTTTCCGGAATAACCTTTGACGGAAAGGCTCTGAGCGAATATGAGCCTGATGATCTGATCAAAATATTGACCGAAAATATCAATGTTCCGGATTATTATTCCAAAGAGGAAGCAGAAGAATATTTAAATGACAGTACTGAAGATATAAATAAATCTATTCACTATTTTTACTCACAAGCCTATAGACTTGGCCTTGACAATGGATCCTTAGGATCTGAAATTTTGAAACAAAATTTTGAAGAAATAATGTACGAGATGGATCAGAATGAGGAAGTGCTTTCAAAAATAACTATAGACGGCAAAGCTCTTTCTAATATGACTGCTGAGGAAGCGGAAAGCTCTTTGGACCATGACAGGGATATTCTCTCTCAAATATCAATAAACGGCAAGCCTTTAAGCGATATGGATATTGACGATGCATACAAAGACTTAGACCCTTTCCAAAGACATGGCTCATTGGAGAATATATTGAGGTCGCTGTATAGAAATGCTCAAAATATAAACGGACTTAATACTGCGCTTTCCGATATATACATAAACGGCATTTCATTAAAGGGCATGGACATCGAGGATGCTGCCGATGCCATAAAAGAAAGCCTTTATGCAGATTCTATGTCAATACTTGAAGTCAGGGATATTAATAACAAAAAAATAAAACCCTTTATCCCCGATGGCACCTTATCAAAGAAAAGCCCTTTTACTGCTGTATTTGAAGCAGATGAAAGCGCAAGGCAAAAAAGAGAACGTACAGAGGAGTTCAGAGCATATATAGACAGTATCATGAATACGCCTACCTCTGACAATCTTAAGGAAAAGGGTATAATCCAGGCGCCTGTCTCCGGCAATATATCATCTGCACAATATTTAAATGCAATTACAGGAAAGCAGATAGATATAAACGATCCAAAAAGTATACAAGATGCCGTTCAGAATATATATATAGACGGAAAAAATTTAATTGATACTCTTAAGCTTGATATGACGGCAGGCAATCTGGACAGATATGCTCAGGAGATAAGGAACGCTCTTGATCCGCAATCGGGCAAAAAGCATTTTGTAACTCTTATGAACAGATGCTCTATTACGCATGAGCCAAAGCCTATCATTCCAGAAGGAAGCATAACCGATCCTGCAATGAGGGACTATGTGATCGATTCTGTGTTCTCTGCAAGAAATTATCAGCATACCATGAGTGAAGCCGCAAAGAATGCACAGGAATATGCAAAGTCATTGAAGAAATATAATACAAAACTTTTTCTGGACGGAATTGATCCAAGTAAAATCAGAGTATATCATAGCCCTCAGCTTTTAAATATGACAAGTGGTATTGATTTATCATTAATGCCCTCTCTTTATATGATGAGCAAGGGCTTCACTATGGAGCAGGCATTTGGAAACAATCCACGTTATGATGAAGATAAAAAACGACTGGGCAGGGAGTTCTTTTCTCTCATAGAGGATCCTAAGGACGAAGCCGGGAATTATTGTACGGGCAAAGACGCCAGGATCGAAGAGAAGTTCAAAAAAACCTTCCTCCCACTTATGGAAAATTTGACCAAGACTCTTGGTTCTATCAAAAGTGAATATATAGACATAAATGTAAAGGAAAATTTACCCAGACTTGCTTTTATGAGCAGGATATATCAGGCAGGAAAAACTCTTACAGAATTGGAAGCACATGGTTTGCAAGAAAATGCCGTTTTAAATACAATAAAAAACGTTTCCATGAATTGCAAAATGTTTGGCGATTTTGCAAAAAGCCGGCTTGATTCAATAGCAAAAGGTATCTGTCCGACAAATGATATTATACGTGAGGCAATATTTAACAGCACAGGAGATCCTTCTGCATTTTACGGCGCTCCTCTTGCCGCCTATTCCGCAAAGGATACAAGTGTTTTTTATAAAAAAATCATAGATTTTGAAAATATACAGAATGCAGCACGCAGAAATATAAATATATATATGGACATGAGCAGCAATGACAGCTCAATACCAAAGGAACCTCCCACAAATGAACAGCTTGACGCATATAAAAACGGCAACATAAATGCGCTTTCAAAATACGTTAAGGCTTTGGGAAGTGAAAAAATTGCAAATTCCTATGTAAAAACTGTATCAAATTCATCAGAGCTGCCTTCAAATGCTGCGGAATACAATAAATATATAGAAAATTGTGTTTATATGAATACTTCGGGACTTACCACCAATACAGGTCATTTTGATAACTATGATTGGAACAGTATCAAAAAAGATAAGGATACACTTCTTCTGACATGTATTTCAGGCATAGAACTTGATGAGTACTCCTCTACAGAAAAAATAACCGCTGCCTTAAATAAAATATACATAAACGACCGTCCTATCAAGGAGTTTTTGAATTTTAAGCCTGAGGAATGTACTTATGATAAGCTGAAAACCATTAACTCAATGCTTAAAAATATTGCCGATGACTCCTTTAAGTCAGGTAATACTGCCATACTTACAAAAGAGAAGGACGGAAGCTTTACTCCATTTGTATTGGATTACTATGTCGGACTGTCACAGCGAGATATTGACGATAAGTTGATGGCTCAGCAGAAAAGCGTTGAGAAGGGAATTGCTTTTAGTGAAACCTATGCAAAGATGCTCAACAACGAAAGACTTTCGACCGAAGAAATGAATATGCTCTACCAAAAAAATACCTTGCCTCTGAGCGTTATATCCTCTCGTGACCTTGAGGATTCCCAACAAGATATATTTAAAAGACTTTTGGGACACGATATTAACAACATTGATGAGCTTAAAGAAGCAGCAGACAATTTCTATATCAATGATAAGAGCTTCTATGAATACTTCAATCTTGACAGAAATACCGCTTCCGCCGCACAGATAAGAGGAAAAGAGGTCGAGCTTACCAAGATAATGAAAGATGAATTCAGGCATTATGTCAAAAACGAAGGTGCAGAAGCAAAATTTTTGCTTATGAAGGACCCTGCGACAGGCTCATTCAGACCCGTTACATTTTTTGAACCTGTTCCGGAATTAAAGCCTGAGGTAGAGCCTATGGGTTTCTGGGATAAGCTATGGGCTTCCGATGAGAAAATGGAAGCATACAAAAATAATGTCAAGGAGCAGCAAAAAAATCAAGAAGAATATCTGAGAGCAAATAACAAGAATTTAAATGCCAATGAAAGAAATCTGGCTGCTCTTGCGTATGCAAAAGCCCTTAACAAAAATATACTTTCAGATGATGATAAGAAAATACTTTCCGACAAAGAAATAAATATGCCCAATGCGGATTTCTACGGCAAACCCAATTTACCGACAGCGACCGTTCGTCCGATAAGTCTGACAAATGCTCAGCAAATGTCAAATAACGGCAATACAAATGTTCAGACAAGAAATCTTACATCATTTACAAATACAAACCAAAATACACCAAACGAACCTGAAAGAGAAAATAATAGGCAATAGAGCTTAACTATTTTTTGCTAAATTTACTTTTTTGTTGATATTAATTATAATAGACATTATATCCCAATGGCGCAGGCTGTTGGGATATTTTTATGACAGAGTAAAGGACTGAGTACTTAGTTTTGAATTGAAAAATATTAATGCTTTTGTTATAATGAATTAAAAGATGAATTTTATGTTGTGGAGAAAATATTATGACTGAAAAAGAAAAAATGCTGAAAGGTGAATGGCATGATGCCAATTTTGATTCGGAGCTGCTTGAGGAACGTCAAAAAGCCGAAGCTCTTTGTTTTGATTTTAATATGTCCAAACCGGGAAGCCCAGAGCAGCTTTCTGCTCTGGGCAAGCTGTTAGGTATCGATATGCCCAAAGGGCTTACCGTGCTTTCTCCTGTTTATTTTGATTATGGCAAATACACTCATTTTAGTGAGGGCGTTTTTGTCAATCATGGCTGCTATTTTATGGACGGCGGTACGATTTACATTGGAAAAAATGTTTTTATTGGTCCGTTCTGCGGCTTTTACACAGCAAGCCATCCTATGAATTTTACAGACAGAAACAAGGGATTGGAGAAAGCACTTCCAATACATATAGGAGATAATTGTTGGTTCGGTGCAAACGTATCTGTTTTACAAGGTGTTACTATCGGAAGCGGTTGCGTTATAGCTGCCGGAAGCGTAGTCACAAGCGATTTGCCGGATAACTGCTTGGCGGCAGGTGTTCCTGCTTGTGTTAAAAAATATATAGAGCAATAAATTTTTTCACTCAATAATTTATGATATTGTTGTTTTAACAGAATATCGACATATAGGTGTTGGTAAAAATGCAAAGATGGATTTTTGTTTAGCGCAATACCGATATTGTTTATCACTTTAGAACGCCCCTTCCCTTATGAAGGGACGGTTTACCTCTCCACCGCTAAAGCGGTCCCCCTTTCAGCACTCTTGCTACGCAAAAGCGACATCACGTGTCATCAGCACTTTCGGCTTTGCCGAAAGCTGCTCTTACAGAGCATCCGATAAGTCTTTCGGTGCAATACGGATATTCTTCCGCTGCAAACCCCTGATAGGGGGGTTGATAGTGTTGGCTTTTCTGAGCATTCAAAAAAACTTTTTTAACACTATTTAAACGCTTGGAAAACAATAAACTAAAGCTCCCCTTCGTAAGGGAGAGCTGTCAGTCACGTCAAAAATTCTGGGCTAAGGTGTTTTTGAACGTGACTGACTGAAGGGTCGATATTCATATAAACAAAAATTCGTTTCCAAATAAATAGGCACAGAAAAGCTGTCATATTACACCATATTTTAACACGATTCATAATGCGACGGCTTCTACAGGCTTAGCGGCAATAAACATACGTAGTACAAATATCATTGACTAATAAGGGGTTATTATGAAACAAAATAAATTGATATTATTTATTTTAGGCATTATAATTTTTTTGAGTATATGTGTAATTATACATTTCAGCAATAAAGAACGAGAATATCTTAATATTCTGACTACAATTTATAATAATGGAA